>JBAZKV010000001.1 GCA_041650635.1 Candidatus Margulisiibacteriota bacterium
TAGCCGGCACCAGCGCGGGGGCCCTTATAGGTTCTCTTTACGCCGGCGGGGTCAATATAACGACCTTGCTGGAGATAGCCACCAAGATCAAATGGAAGCATTTTTTCAGGATAGTGCTTTCAAAATCCGGCCTGGTCTCAAGCGAGGAGATAGAATCCTTTGTGGTAAGCCAGATAGGGAAAAAGACCTTTGCGGACCTCGAGATCCCGTTTGCCGCCGTGACAACAGACCTTAAGACCGGAAAGGAGCTTATTTTGAACAAGGGCCCCGTGGAAAAAGCGGTGCGGGCCAGCTGCACCTTCCCCTGGATGTATATCCCCGTAAAGCACGAGGATGACCTTCTGGTGGACGGCTGCCTAAAGAACAATCTCCCCTGCGATGTGGTCAAGAAGATGGGAGCCGACATTGTGATCGGAGTAAATGTGATACCGGACATCAATTACGGGGACAATATTAATAATGTGCTGGAGATCTTTGACAGAGCGCTTGACCTTTTTATCCTGGGGCAAAAGCAGTCCTGCGATGTCCTGATAAGGCCGGTTAAAGAAAAGATAACCTCTCTTGAGCTGGACAAATCCGAAAAACTGCTCCGCCTTGGAGAAGAAGCCGCCCTGGCCATGCTGCCCGAACTTAAAAAAGCCGCCCTGTAGCCTAGTTGAACCTCTCTTTGACGGCCTTCTGTATCTGTTTTGCTTTTTCTATGATGTAAGGGTCCACATTCTCTTCGCTTAAGACATCCTCGAACAGGACCTTGGCCCTTTCCTTTTTGGAAAGCTCCGCCAAAACCAGCTTGGCCCTGGCGATCAGGTCTTTGTGGGACAGGGAAGAAGAGATCACGGATTCGCAAAGGTCCTCCGCTTTTAGGAGGTCGGAAGAACTGCCGCGCCTAAGAAGCAGTTCGGCCTTTATCAGCCTGGCCTTGAGGTTAAAATAATCGGAAGGCCTCTGCATAAGCAGTTTTATCGCTTCGTCGCAAAGCTTGATCCCCTTGCTCAGAACATCGGTGCCAAAATACAATATAAGCTCAGCTTTACCGACCATGGACCTTGCGCGGAAATATGAGCTCGCGTTCCTTTTCCCGATTATCTTGGAAAACAGTTTTGAAGCCTGGCGGATCGCCGCCTTTCCGCCTTTTTTGACCAGCAGTTCCGCCTCAACCGCTACCGCCTTGCTCACAAAAAAATCAGAGAGGTTCTGTCTGAGCAGTTTTGCCCCGTCCTTACAAAGCTTGATCGCCGCATCAAGGCCGATCCTGTCTATGCCCATGAGGGCCAGTTCCGCCCTGCCTATCTCGGCCCTTGCCTTAAGGACCTTGTTCTTTGTGCGCTTGATGATGAGATTGTAATAGCCCAGAGCCTCCCTGTAGTCCTGTTCCGTTGCCTTTGACAAAAGCAGGTCCGCTATGGCGAACCTGATATCATCAAGATTGCTCTTCCATTTGTCAACGGCCTCCATCAGTTTGTATCTTCCTATCGCCTTGCTCACCTTGACCTTTTCGGACGGCGACGGATATGAGGATCCCTCCTCCACGACCTTTTTCATAAGCGGAGACATTATTCCCATCATTTTATTGCTCCATTCCCACTCTTATTGTATTGCAGACCTCTATAACATGGGGCAGCCCGGCTATCAGCTCCATCGATTTTTTGAAGTCCCTTTCCGCTACCGTATGGACTATTATCACAACGGTCGCCACGCTGCCCACGGTCTCCTTTTGCAGCGCCGCCTGTATACTGACCTTTTTTTCGGCAAAGATGCCCGAGACCGCTGCCAAGACCCCCGGCATGTCCTTTGCCTTTAATCTAATGTAGTATCTTGAAGAGGCTTCGTCAAGGCTTTTAATGCGCGTTTTTTTGAGCGCCGGGTAATACGCCCTTGAGCCGCTGTCGCAAATTTCGATCATATCCGAGATCATAGCGGATGCCGTGGGCCTTGCCCCCGCCCCTTCTCCGTAGAACATGGAGGCTCCCATGGCATTGCCTTTAACATATATGGCATTGAACTGGTCTCTGACCGAAGCCAGCGGGTGCTCAGCAGGGACAAGAGCCGGGTGCACCCTGACATCAACAGAGTCCCCGGTCTTTTTTGCAATGGCAAGCAGTTTTATCACATAGCCTATCTCGGAAGCATATTTAATATCTTCCAGCGAGATCTTTGAGATGCCTTCAAATTTAACTTCCTGCCAGTTCACCTCAACGCCAAAGGCCAGGCTTGCCAGAATGGCAGCCTTGTAGGATGCGTCATATCCCTCAATATCGTTCTTGGGATCGGATTCTGCAAATCCTTTCTTCTGCGCTTCTTTTAACACATCGCCAAACTCGCGTTTTTCGCCGGTCATTTTTGAAAGGATAAAGTTGGTGGTGCCGTTCACAATGCCGTAGACATCGGTTATCTCATTTGCGGCAAGGGATCTTCTCAGTGCCGCCAGTATCGGGATAGCCCCGCCGACCGAGGCCTCAAAAAGCACCTTGACGCCTTTATTGCGCGCGGCCTCGTTGATCTGCCTCAGGTGTTTGGCTACTACTTCTTTGTTTGAGGTTACCACATGCTTTCCGGCTTCGATGGAAGACAGTATGTACTTGAGCGCCGGATCTACCCCGCCTATGGCTTCGGCAATTATGCTTATTGAGGTATCGCTGATAACATCCTGGGCGTTAGCGGTGAGAAGTTTTTTATCAACTTTGACGCTGCGCTGCCTCTCAAGGTCCGGGTCAGCAATTTTGCCGATCTCAATACGGCAGCCTGCCTTCCCGCTGATAATATCTGCGTTATCCGCCAGGACCTCGGCAATCCCACAGCCGACGGTGCCAAATCCCAGCAGGCCTATTTTGACCGGTTTATTCATTATTCTTAGTCGAACAAACTGCTTATAGACAGATTGTCGTAGGCGCGCTTGATGGTCTCGCCAAAAAGCGGCGCGATAGAGAGCGTTTTTAGGGCTGCAAACTGCTTTTCTTTTGGCACGGGGATAGAATCGCTTACAACCACCTCTTTAAGCCCGGCTTTGCTAAGCCTTTCCACCGCAGGGCCCGAAAGCAAAGGATGCGTTGCCATCATATAGACATCTTTTTCCGCTCCCATAGCAAGAAGGGCCTTAACTCCCATGGTTGCGGTCCCGGCGGTATCTATCATGTCATCAACTATTACGGCCGTTTTGCCTTTGACATCTCCCACCACATGCACCACCTCGGCCTTGTTGTGCTCGGGACGCTGTTTGTGGATTATTGCAAGCGGAGCGCCTATCCTGTCCGCCAGTTTTTTTGAGGTCTTGGCCCTGCCTGTATCGGGGGCCACAATGACAGGGTCTTTCAGGTTCTTGTTCTTAATATAACTGGCAAAAAGCGGCAGGGATGTCAGATTGTCCACTGGAATATTGAAGAATCCCTGTATCTGGTCCGAGTGAAGGTCCAGCGTTATCACTCTGTCGACTCCGGCCGTTGTAAGCAGGTCGGCCATCAGTTTGGCAGAGATCGGTTCTCTGGAAGCCGCTTTTCTGTCCTGCCTTGCATACGGAAGATGAGGCACCACAGCAGTTATGCTCCTGGCAGAAGCCCTCTTAAAGGCGTCTATCAGGACAAATAGTTCCATCATGTCCTCGTTCACCTGCTGGGTGGCAGTCTGAACGATAAAGACAGATCTTCCCCTAACATTGTCCTTGATCCTGCAGTATATTTCGCCGCAGGCGAACTTGGAAATAAGCAGCTCTCCGAGGTGGATCCCAAGGTAATCCGCAATGTCGCCGGCCAGCTGCGGTGTCGAGGTCCCGGAAAAGAGCATCATCATGTCGTTCTTAGCGCTTGTCATTATTCCCTCCTTGGCGGTCTCATTATATCAGTTATCAAGCGATCCATTCAACACCCACGAGGCAGCCCGCTCTATCCTGACCCGGACAAGCTCCCCAATCCTGGGAACGCTGGCTTTAAACCGCACGATCTTGTTCGTATCGGTCCTTCCAAAGCCTTTTTCTTCAACAAGAACTTCGAGCGTTTTGCCTTCCAGCGTCTTATTCTTTTTTAGAGCTGTTCTTTCAACTGTTTCAATAAGCCTTGAAAGCCTTTTACCCTTTTCCTGCGCAGGGACCTGCCCATCCATCTTTTGGGCCGCGGTTCCCGGACGCAGATCGTAGGCGGCTGTAATGACCGAATCCAGCTCAAGCTCTTCGATAAGATCAAGGGTGTTGCGGAACTGTTCTTCTGTTTCTCCTGGAAAGCCCGCTATAATGTCCGAGGTTACACTCGCTTCGGGGATAGTTTTTCGCACCGCTGCAACAAGCCGCCTGTAATCTTCCCGTGTGTATCCTCTGTTCATTCTTTTGAGAACCTCGTCATCTCCGCTTTGAAGGGGAAGATGAAAAGACTTGCAGAGCTTTTTATTCTGTGCCACGGTCTCTATTATTTCCGGGCTCATATCCTTTGGATGGGAGGTCATGAACCTTATTTTTAAAAGTCCTTTTACTTGTGCTGATTTTTTTAGCAGATCGTTAAAGCCGTACTGATAAGAATTAACATTCTGCCCCAGAAGCATGACCTCTTTGTAGATGCTTTTATCAAGAGCCTCCATCTCCCCTATCACATCCTCAACAGGCCTGCTTTTTTCTCTTCCTCTCACATAGGGAACGATGCAGAACGAACAAAAATTGTCGCAGCCTTCCATCACCTTTATCCACGCGCGGACGGATGGCTTGCGTTTTATAATAGATGTGTGCGTAGGTTCGGGTCGCGACCCGCACCTACCCGATATGACCGCACCCAATCCTGTCTCCTCCCCCGGCCCCAGCACAAAATCCACAAAACGGTATTTCTTTAGAAGATCATCCCCCAGCCGCTGCGCCATGCAGCCCACTATCCCGATCAAAATGCCGGGTTTTTTGGACTTAAGATGCGTTAACAACTGTATAAAGCCTGCGGCTTTTCTTTCGGCGGTATCCCTGACGGAGCAGGTGTTGACAAGGATGACATCCGCCTGGCGGTAATCAGAGGTCGGCAAAAGCCCGAGGCCTTCCAGGGTCCCCGCCATTATTTCGGAATCGTTCTCGTTCATTTGACAACCGAAGGTTTTTATAAAATAGTGTTCCATCCATTCAATTGTAGCGCAGAGCACGGTCAAAACAAACTGCCTCCAAAAACACCCGAAAGTTTGCGTTGTGTTCGCCCTTTAAAGCCGATATAATTGACATAGGCTTTTTGCGGTCTTTTGGGAGGATTTTATTGAAACTAGCAAGGATATTTTTATTCTTTTCGCTTATAGGGCCCGGCCTTTTAACGGCCATCGGCAATAACGATGTCGGCGGAATAGCAAGCAATTCTGCCGCAGGGGCCCATTTCGGGTACAGCTTTCTGTGGGTGCTGCTCATAATAACCGTGGGCCTTACTGTGATACTCGACATCTGCGCGAGAATGGGGCTCGTTACAGGCAAAGGGCTGATGGACCTTATAAGGGAGAATTTCGGGCTAAGGTGGGCGGCTTTTTCTGCTCTTTGCCTGTGCATAGCCAACATAGCGACCATTGTGTCCAATTTTGGCGGGCTTGCAGGCGGGATCGAAATGTTCGGCATCTCAAGATACATCTTTGTACCGCTTGTGTGCTTTGTGATCTGGTATCTTGTCAGCAAAGGCACCTATAAGATAGTCGAAAGAGGTCTTCTCATCATTTCCCTGGTCGTTCTAAGCTATATCGGAGCGGCCATACTGGCGGGGCCCGACTGGGGACAGGTCATAAAACAGACCTTTATCCCTTCCGTCCAAATGGACGGAGCCTACCTTATGCTGATGGTCGCTTTTGTAGGAACCACTATTGCCCCGTGGATGCTGTTCTTTATACAATCGATGATAGTGGACAAGGGGCTTACAAAAAAGAACCTTTCCTTTGTGCGCTGGGAGGTCTGGCTCAGTTCTTTCCTGTCCGGTTATGTAATATCGTTCTTCATAATTACCGCCTGCGCGGCAACTCTATTTAAGAACGGCATTATCATAAACGACATTTCGGACGCCGCCATGGCGCTGCGCCCTCTGGCGGGAGAGTTCGCCTTTATACTGTTTGCCGTCGGGCTTCTTGCCTCGGCGATCCTTGCATCCTTTCTTCTGCCGCTGACAACGGCTTATGCGGTGTGCGAGGCTTTTGGTTTTGAGAACGGGCTTAACAAAAGCCCCGAAGATGCGCCGGCATTTTACAGGATCTTTACCTCCCTCATAGTGCTGGGAGCCTTATTCATATTGATCCCCGGCATCCCGATATTCCCTCTCATCATTACCGCTCAGGTCGTGGCAGGGCTCATCACGCCGGTACTGCTGGTCTTCATACTGCTTCTGGCCAACAAGAAAGGGCTGATGGGAAAGTACGCAAACGGCCCTATTTTGAACATAATCGCCCTTATCTCGGTATCAGGCATCATAATAGTAGCGGCAGTATATCTTGGAATGGTGTTTTTTGGAAAGGTCTAGTTGTTGGCAGAGATGTGTTTTTTTATCTTGCCGAGCAGGTCAGCGTGGTCCAGGGGTTTCATGACAACATCATTTCCCCCCGCTTTATAGCACTTTTCTATTAGCCTGGGCACATCGAGCGCCGTCATAAAAACAACGGGAAGCGATCTGGTCTTTTCGTCCGCCCTTATTTTTCTGCAAACTTCGTATCCGTCCACAATTGGTAGCATTATGTCAAGCAGTACCATGCGGGGCATCGTTTTGCTCAAGAACGAAAGCGCATCTTCTCCGCTGTTGACCACCTCGCTGGAGTAATTGACGGACTTCAGGTATTCCTGCAAAAGACAGGACAAATTTTTATCATCATCAACGACAAGTATATCCGTCATTTGGCTCCCCCCTGTTCCGCAACAGAAGGCGCAACAGCAAGCGCAGGCTTGCCCGGCTCCTGCTTAGGTTCCGGATCTGCTATCTTTTGGGCTTCGATCTCCTTTTCCACTCCTCCTGATGCAAGGAAAGCCTTGTACAGCGCCACCTGGTCTTTGTCTATCATGGTGTAATTCTTTTCCACTGCCTCAGTAATGATCCAGTCACAGATCTTGAGAACTCCCCTTGGTATGCCCGAACTCAAACTGTATATTTCGTCTATCGCGGCCCCTGTGAACGGCGTGATGCCGGCACCTCCGGCATCGACGATCCTCTTTTGAATAAGCTCTTTGACTTCCTCATGGTTAAGAGAACCCAGCCAGATAGTTTCCACTATCCTGTCAAACAGGGCGGGCATGTCCCTCTTGAATTTTTCTCTTGTCTGCGAGATGCCGGCAAAAACAAGATACACATTCTGGAAATCCCCCAGCGACCTGAGGAACTGTTCAAAATCCTCGTTGCATTCGTGAGCCTCGTCAACAAGTATTATGAGCACTTTGTCCTTGTGCTTTTCGCAAAGCGCCTGCAGGTCCATAAGCGAATACTTATGGGTCCTGTTGGTTTTCCCCGCCAGAGTTGAGGCTATCAGATTGATAGCGTCGCCGTTCTGCTCGGGCGGCCTCATTATATATATTGGATTGAACGGGTCCTGAAGGTTGGTCTCTATGTATCTGAGAAGCGTGCTTTTCCCTGTGCCAAGGCCGCCGACTATCAGCACATGGCCTGCTTTAGAATTTATTTTCTGCATTATCATCGCTATCTCTGCCTTATGGCCCGAAAATGTATCTGGTATCACGCTGAGGCTGAAAGGGTTCTTTTTCCAGTTGAACTTGGCAAACCACTCCGCCTGCTTTCCTGTCAGCAGAGTTACCTTCATCCTGGTACCGCAATAGATGCAGAACTCTGCCCTGGACGGGTTCTTTTTGCCGCATTCCGGGCACATATGGGCTTTTTTCTTGAACTTTTTGGCAAAACCGGACAAGAAGTCGGTGCTGGATGCCAGATAGTAGAAGATAAAACCCGATAAAGACAAAACGCCAAAGGCTATGGCCAGATAAAAAAGCATGTTCCATCGGGCTGTCCTTGTGCTCAGCTTCTGTTTTATTACAGCATCTATTTCCTGCAGCTTTAATGTTGCCTCTTTGTGACCCGGCATAAGCCTTAGGACCGTGTTCAGTTCGCCCCTTGCCTCCTCATACTGTCCGGCAGAGATATATCCTCTGGCTGCCGCAAGAGCGGACTGCGCCGCCAAAGTTATCTCGTTCTGCTCCGCGGTTTTTGCCGAAGGTCTGTCAACAGGCCTTGCCGCCGGAATTTCTCTTGCAGGACGCTCCCTCGTTACAGGAGGGGCTGTTGCGGCGGGAGCTTCTGCTTTAGGAGCCGGTTCTTCGGCAGTACCGGATGTTTCCTTTTTTATCTGCCTCATAAGTCCGAGAGCCTTTGAATTGCCCGGCTCTACCACCAGCATTTTTTGCAGGGTAGAAAGGGCTCCGCTTACATCCCCGAGCAGATATCTGCTGGTTGCTTCATCATACAGGTCGTCAACGCTCGAGGCCAGGCAAAAAGATGACAGAGCCAAAAGCACGATCATCCCCGCGGCCCCTATCCTCAGCTTGTAAAGCAAAGTGTCCATAACTGCCTTTCCTTAGTTTTTTTCCAGGAACTTGATCTTGGACATAAGGTCTATCGCCTGCCTGTTCTCGGGGTCCTTTGACAGGGCGCTGGCCAGCCGTTCCCTCGCAGCCTCAAATTGCGACAGGGAGATATGCTTCATGGCCTCAGCCACATCTTCCTTTGATTCCAGTTTGTTCTTGGCATTCAGCCTTTCCTGGAGTCTGGCCCTTGCCTGGTCCTGCTGCCGCAGAACCTCCATATTTGTAGGATCAACCTTCAATATCTCAGAATATACGATAACTGCATCAGAATATCTGCCCTGGCCCATAAAAGCCTTGCCCTTCTGGAGCATTTCTTTTGTGAACTCTTCCATTTCTGTTTTCTGGCGAAGGGCAATGAACCTGTATGTGGTAAGGTTTAGTTCCTGCTGCGATTTTACGAGGCCGCTCTTTGCTTCTTCGTTAAGAGGTTCCAGTTGAAGGACCCTTTCATATTTGACAATGGCATTGGAATAATCGCTGGCCTTGTAATATGCTTTTGCCTGCGCCAGGTTCTCGACAATGGACTTTTTGATGGGATCCTCCCCCTGCAGGAAAAAGGTAAGGCTGATCTGATGGGTCGCTCCCAAATTCGCATCCGGGGCAAAAGAGTAATCTATCACTACAGGTTTAGTGGTCAGGCCTGCGCCGGCACGCAGATTGCTGCCGTAAAGGCCGGCCCGCAGCGCAAGGATCTCGTGAGGTTTATATTCTGCACCAAGATTGAACTTATTGCTGTCGGAATACAGGACAACGTCCGCTGCCAGTTTGAGATCCTTTTCAAATATTTTAGCGTTGTAAGAAGCGCCGCCCCTTATCGTGATGGGCAAAGGGGTCGTTTCCTGATCAAACTTGAGCCCCGGACCAAGGTTCAGTACCGAAGCCCCAAGATGCAGGTCGCTATTCATTATATACTTGATGCCCAGGTCGGCGCCAAAGGATGAGCCGGTAAAGCTTTCCAGCTTTTCCGAGATCCCTTTTATTGAAACGCCGTAAAACAGGTCTTCCCTGAATTTTGACGCGTATGAAACTATTATCGCATTTGACGCCGTCGAAAAGACCGCCTCTGCCGTACCCGTATTGCTGTAGCCCTGTATATCCCCGGAATTAAGATCGGTATAGCCGATTCCCAGTACCCCAAAGCCTATCGGAAATGCGGCAAGAGCCATTCTCTGGCTGATGCCCGAAAACCACTGGTTTGACATCGCCTGGATTTGAAAGGCGTTCACAAAATTAAGGCCCGCCGGGTTAAATATGATGGAGGAGGTATCGTCAGCCACCGCAGTATAAGCCTCGCCCATTGCAAGAGGCCTGCTGCCGCCGTACAACTTCAAAAATTCCAGTCCATAAGAGCCGCCTACCCCTGCAAGGGAAGGCGCAGGAAATAAAGACGCTGTGAACAGAGCCGCTAGAGCAAAGGCTGCTATTCTTGTTATGGGCGCGGTGTATTTTCTCATCTTATGATCACCAGCTTCCCGGTCTTAGAATCGGTCGAGCTGTTGACAAGATAGACATAAAGCCCTGACATTACATTCTCTCCCGCATCGTTCTTGACATCCCAAACATACTGGCCGTTGCCGCCGGACACCGTTATGGTCTTTACCAGTTCTCCTTTGATAGTAAAGATCCTTATGGTGCAATCTGTGGCAATGCTGCTGAAAGTGATCTGAGTGTGGCCCGAACCGGTCTTAAATGGATTGGGGAAGGTAAATACCCCGCTCAGGTCCGAAGTTAAAGCCACAAGCGAAAAAGTTGACAGCGAATTTACGGGAGCTGCAACCGTTTTATTCGTTGTATCCACCACGGACCCCGGATAAAGGACCCAGAGGCCGTTGGTCTCGTCCAGCCTGGACAGGCGCAGCGTGGAAGCCCTGATGCCCGTCCCATCCACTATCCCGTCGTCGTTTGAATCAACATATGGTATCTGTACAGTTGCTTCGGAACTCAGCCCTGCCGTTATCCTCCTGTTGAGAGAATCAAAAAGCACGAATTCTCTAAGGGAATTGTCCACCAGGGTCTTGGGAGCCCCCTGCTCCGCGCTCAACTTTGCCGACGCAGCAGTTATCTTGGAGGTATTGGTATAGATCGGGCTGGTCTGGGGATCCATGCTTATTCTTGCGTAAAAATCCTGGTCCAAAGCATCCGCCGGAATAGTGAGCTTGGTCTTATCGTCCGTGGCAAGAAAAACGTTGGTCCTTGTCTTGCTGGAAACAGCCGAAAAGCTGTAAGATACATCTTCGGCAAAGTTCAGTCCTGTCTTGCTCTTTGCCTCTTTGGAGATAGTGGACCGGTAAGTGTAATTGTTGTTAAGAGCGCTGCCCGGGGTCACCTCAAGGGCGCTGTCAGAAGTCCAGGAAAAAGCAGCAGGCAAAGTCGTGTCGATGGTTTCTCCCCTGTAATCCTTTACCGCTTTAAGGACATAAGAATTTTCAACAGTTGTACGGTCCATCGGTTTGGAGAACCTAATATTGATCTTGCTGTCAAGCTCAACTCCCTTTGCCTCGTCCGACGGAGATACCGCGCTCACATAAGGAGCTGTGCTCTCCGTCGTAACATCAAAGGCCGAGGATACTGTTCCTGTAAGATAAGGCGCCGAGGCTGCCAGGCTGTACCCCGAACCCATCCTGTCTACCGAAAGCTCAGTAAAAGAAGCCGCGCCCGCCGTGGCAGTCCTGGTCAAAGTACCGGACAGTGTTCCGGAAGAGGGATTGTCCTGGATAGCGATCGTAACAGTGGTGGTATTGTCCGAGGCAACAATGTTGCCGTACGGGTCCTGAACTTGCACCACAGGCGCTGTCATAAGAGCTCCTGCTTCCGATGTCTGCGGCTGGGAAGAGAAGACCAGTTTAGAAGCCGAAGAGTTGGTTATGTCAAAAGCCTCTGATGTGGCAGAAGTCAGACCGGAAGAAGAGACCTGTAAGGTATAGCCGGCTCCAGTCTTATTCAAAGACAGGCTTTCAAAAGTGGCTATCCCAGCCGCAGCGCTTTTAACCGCTGTGCCGGACAGCGTTGAGGAGCCCGGATTGCTTGCTATTGACACCGTTACCTCATTAGTGGCTGTTGTGACAAGGTTACCCTGCGCGTCTTTTACTGTAACTTCCGGGGTAATAAGCGCACCCGCGGCAGTAGTCGGTATCCTGGTCACAAAATTCAGCGCCGCAGGAGAAGAAGGTGTTATTGCAAAAGAATTGGAGGCTGCTCCCGTAAGGCTTGACGCTGAAGCGGCCAGAGTGTATCCTGAACCTGTCTTATCTATGCTTATCGCAGCAAATGTCGCCAGCCCGGACGAAACCGTTCGGACAGTGGTACCCGAAAGTGTTCCTCCTCCGGGGTTAGAGCCTATCGCCAGAGTTACAGAAGTGGAATTGTCGGAAAGGTCGATATTGCCAAGGTCATCAAGCACTTTCACGGTAACAGAAGGCGCTATAGAAGCTCCCGCCTCGCTGGAAACAGGCTCTACATGAAAGCCCAGGCTCTTTGATGTTGCCTTCCAGGCAGCATATCTATAGACAGAGGGCGCAGCGGAGTTTACCTCGTTGGCATTGCCGACCTGAAAACCATCGCCCTGAAGAGATTTGATCCTATCCAGAGCGTTTGCAGCCGCGGTAAAATACTGCGATTGTTCGGGCGCCGGCATAACGGTAGAGTTCCTTAGTACTCCCGCGCTTGCTTCGCGCCGTTTGATCCAGGCCATCCCGGGCCTGAAGCCAAGACCTGTTATAGAGCGGGTGCTTTCCCCGTCGCCATCGTACTCCCCTACTTTGAATTCCCCGGCCGTATTCTTAAAGGCAAAGAAGAAATACAGTGTTGCGGCAGTATTGACCTCCGCATGTGTCCCTATACGGAAGCCGTCGCTTTCAAGCGCCTTTATCCTGGTGTTGGTATCGGCTGTAGCCGAAAAATAGGAGGAATATTCATCGGTGGCTGACGATGTCCTTAAGACCCCGAAACCTGCCCCGGAACTCTTTACCACCACAAGGTCCGGCTCAAAGCCGAGGCCCGTTATCGAGCGGTCATCCTGGCCGTTCCCGGTATAGGCCCCCACATAAAAATTGGAGGAGGGGGCTCCGTAAAACGCAGTATATCTGTTGACCACGCCCAGAGCATTCACTACAGTGCTTGACCCCACAGAGAACCCATCGCTGTTGAGAGCGGTCACTCCCTCAGCAAAATTGGCAGTTGCAGTAGAAAAATAGGCCGTAGAGTTGACGCCCATCGAGGTATGGGTGAACGCGGCCACACCCGTGGAATCGTTCTTTATCATTAGCAGGGACGGGGAAAACCCGAGACCGGTTATCGACTGGCTTGTACCGTTGCCCGTATAAGAACCCGTCACCATCTTAAAACTGCCCGTGGGCGACGGCGCCGGGACCCCCGTAAAAGCCGCATAATGATATACCACGGCGTTCGTATTTACATTGGCAGCGCTTCCCACAAAGAACCCGTCCGTCTCAAGAGTGGAGATACAGGCCCTGGGATTTGCCGCGGCGTTAAAATAATTGGACTCGTCCCCGTAATTGACATTGGTGCTGAATACCGGCACAACATTCGTAGCATGCCTGACAAAAACAAAATCGGGCTTAAAACCGATCCCGCCCTCCGAGTGCCCTACCCCGGTCCCTGTATATCTTCCCACCTTCATAGAACCTGCGGAGGCTTTGAAAGCGACATAGTAATAAGTATCCCCGGCCACATTAACTTCAACATTGCTCCCGAGCTGAAAACCCGTTGAGGTAAAGGCCTGTATCCTGTCGGCAGCAGGCACAGCGGTGGTAAAGTAATATGTTGAATCTGCGGCTTCTACCGCCGAAGAGTTCCATACCGCCAGAGAAGCCCCGTCCCTCTTGACGATCACAAAATCCGGCTGGTTAATTCCTATATTCAGGTCGCGGCTGTCTGTGCCGTCCCCCGTGTATGAGCCGACCTTGAAGTCCGAACTGCCGCTGCCTCCAAAAGCCGTCCAGGTATAGCGGACATTGGCGGTATTGACCGTGACATCAGTGCCTATCGAGAATCCGTCAATATCGATGGAAGTGACCGCTCCATAAAAATTTTGCGCCGCTGTTTCAAAATTGGCCGATTGTCCCGCCGGCATGGCCGAGCTTGTCCAGATGGCGCGCCCTGCCGTAGTATCCGACTTAATGATGATAAAGTCCGGCCTAAATCCCACTCCTGTTATGGACCTCGGGAAGCCGGTGCCCACATAGTACCCGGTCTGGATAGAAAAAGCACCGGCATATTGCGCCAGCGCGGCAAACACAAGTGAAGCCAGTATCCCGCAGAAGATGATCTTACACGCTTTCAACAAATGCTTTCCCCTCTTCAAAATTACAGCTATTTTAAATTTTTCCATACCTTCCCCAAAATGTCAAGTATTTTTTCTAATTCAACAATTCGCCGATCTTTTCCAGAAGCTGCCTGGCCTCATACGGCTTGGTAAGGTATGCGTCCGCTCCCACCTCAAATCCGGTCTTGCGGTCGCTATCAGAGACCTTTGATGTCAGCATTACAATTGGAATATCTTTGTATTTGGAGTCGAACTTGAGCAGCCGGCAGATCTCGAACCCGTCAAGAAAGGGGAGCATGATATCAAGTATTATGAGGTCGGGCTTTTCACCTTTTGCTTTGCTTAACGCCTCCCTTCCGTCAAAGGCATGTATAACCTCGTAATTGGATGCCTCAAGCCTGCAGGTTAAAGCAGCTATCAGGCTCTCTTCATCGTCCACCGCCAGTATCCTCTTCTTTTCTATTATTTCCATCCGCGCCTCCTTGTCTTATCAGTTGATCAGTTTAATGTCGTCTATCGTTTTGTTCTGCTTTTCCTCTATACCCTGAGCCTTTTCCCTCATTTTGGTGTTGAACGCCTGGTCAACGATAGTGGGAGTGATAAGCACCAGGATCTCCCTCTTTTGCTGTACAAGTTCGGTCCTTTTAAAAAAATTGCCCAGCAGAGGTATTGCGGACAGATAAGGGACGCCGATCTCCGCCTTGGTCTTGTAGTTCTTTGTAAGCCCGGCTATGACAACCGTCTCCCCATTGCGAACCACCAGTTGGTTCCTTGTTTCTGTGGTGGTCTCATTGGGCATTCCGTCGTTAGAGATGCCGCCCTCGCTCACGGACGGATAGATGCTCATTTTTATGTGCCCGTCATTGGTTATGTGCGGCGTGAATTTAAGCTTGGTGCCTGTTTCAAGGTACTGCACATCCTGCAAAGTGCCGGTCTGCGTGGTCAAAAGGTTCCTGTATCCAAGTTTGCCCCCGATAAATATTTCCGCTTCCTGGTGGTTAAGAGCCGTGATAGAAGGAGAAGCAACTATATCATAGTTGCCTTTCTTCTCCAACGCCGTAAAATAAGCCTTGAGATTGTCCCTCATCACCTGCGCATACATGCCCGGAGCGATAGCATCCGCTGTGGGCGGCTGCGCCCCCATGAACTGGCCGAAGTTCTGGCTGCCCGGCGAGCTGAAGTACTGCCAGCTGAAACCGAAGGTCGAAGGATTAAAGTTGTCGCCGCTGCCGGTCTGGACCTCTATTATCTTGGCCTGCACATGCACCTGCAGGGGTAGTTTATCCATTGCTTTGACGACATTCTCTATCCGTTCTATATTTTTTCCCGAAGCTCTCACCACTATAGAATTGGTGCCTTTATTGACAGAAACGCCCTCACCCTGCGCGAGCAAACTCGAGAGGGTGTTCTTTAGTTCCTCCGCGTTCATATAGTAAACCGGTATTGTCTTCATAGAGTAATTGGCATCCGACGGCTTTGGAGCGGCTGCCGGAGCAGGAGAGCTTTCCTGCGCGGCTTCCTGCCTCACCTGCAGGAACAAGTCTCTCCCCCACAGGGACGCGGGGCTCATCAGGACCAGCAAAACTAAGGCCCAAACGGTTTTTTTCATTTCTCTCCCCTTCTCTTTATGTTATAGGAACGGCGTCAAGATCTTGATCCTGGAAATTATCTTTTTATTGTCATTTGACATATTAACAGAATCTATCTCAAAAACGGTGTCCAACTCGCTCATTTCTTCAAAGAACACCACGGAATTCTGATAGGAGCCTTCCGTTTCTATCTCAATGGATATTTTGTTGTCCGAAGATACCTGCTTTAGCGAAAGGAGAGCCAGTTTGCTCTCTTTGATCCTGCTTTCGATAAATCCAACCACCATGGCCAGCTGCTCTTCTTTGGGATGGATCATGACCTTTTTGTCCTGCTGGGGCGATCCGCTCTGAGGCTGGGAAAGCCTCTGGACCTTTGCCTTAAGCAGTCCGCTGTCAAAGTGCAGGACAGAAACGCGCCCCAGCAGCGGATCAAGAAGAAAGGTCCAATAAACAAAGAACACCAGGCAGGCTGCAGCAGCCAGAGCCCAATACTTTTCTCTCTGAGAGATGTTCATTATCAGCTCTGCTCCTTAAGGCCGCAGTGTATCTCAAAATCAACCGTCGGAACGGTAAACTCGGAAGAGCTCTGCATATAAGAGATGTCCACACTTTTAAAGATCTTGCCTTTTTTTAGTTCTTTAACGAATTTGGATATGCCGCTGGTCCGGCCTTCCACTATCACGCCTCTGATTATGAGCCGGTCCAAAGGATTGCTGTAATCAAGGGACCTGAAATAGATGCCCTTTGGGGTCAGAGCATAAAGTTCTTTCATTACCACGGCAAAGCGCTCGCCTTTTCTTTTGTCCGAAAAGGAGGAGATAAGCCTTTCCATATCGGAAGAAAGTTCCTGACCTGATGTTTCCACGCTAAGGCTTTTATAGGCTGCCTCTAGCGCTTTGTGCTCCTTCTGCGCGGACGGGACAACGATAAAGTTTAGCCAACAGTAAAGCAGCAAAAGGGTCAGCCCATAGACGGCCGAAACGGAGTAAAGGTTGACCGATCTTTGCAGCGCACTTATAAAAGGAAAGCGGAGCTCAAATGGGAGGAGCTCCAGACGGCATCTATCCAGCAGAGCCGCTCCCACGGCAAGGCTTAGATGGGGCAGGCTCTCCTTAAGGGCCGGTTCCTTGGCAGAAGCCTTTACCGCCATCTCTTTAACTTCTATCCCAAGCTCTTCGGACAGGTACTGCGCAAGACCTGTCAGCCTTGAGCCTCCTCCGGTCACAAAAACCTTTGCGAACTCGGCAGTATCCCCGGTCTCCTGCCTGTAATATTCAAAGGTCCTCAGGATCTCCGCGCCTATTTTTTCGAGCGCCGGCCGCATCATTGCCATTATTTCTGATGCCGGCAGTCCTGAGGCTTTGGTATAAGAATCAAAGTCCATGGGTATGCCGAATTTGTTCTTGAGCTCTTCCGCGCGGTTAAGGTCCAAATCTATCCTTTCGCTGCCGGCCACCACAGTACCTGTCATTGAGCGGGCTATAGTATCCGAGCCAACCTTTACCTCTCTTGCGAACACCGCTTTGCCCGCTTTCATCAACAGGATAAGGGAAGAAAATTTTCCCAGATTTATGAGGCAGACCGGGTCCTTTTCCTGTTGAGGGTATTGGCCGCTGAGCGCGCACACGGAAGGCACCAGAACCTTTATTTTTAGCCCTGCTCTCTGAAGCGCCGAGGCTATCTTTCCGGCATATTCTTTGGTGATATAAGCACAAAAATAGAACCTCTTATCGGAACCTTCCACACGGGCTATCGGGTAATAATCTATGACAAGCTGATCTCCTGCAACGGATGCCAGGTTCTCTATCTTATGCTCTATTGCCTCGTCCAGTTCTTTTTCCGGCAGTTGCGGCAGGTCTATAAGGGCAAAAGAAACATCTTCCCCGGAAAGCGCCGCAACCGCGTCCCTCGAGCGCACTTTGTTCTTTTGCAGAGAGGCTTTAACGGTTTCGTAAAGGTGCTCAACAGAGTCGGCGTTCTCAAAGTAATCTATGGAGTAGCTAAGGACGCGGCAATCCCCGTCCCCGGACAGGACTTCAGCCAGTTTTACGGCATTGGGGCGCACATCAAGCGCCACTAGTCTTTTTGTCGGCATTTGTTCCTCAGATGCTGGCTATGTATAGGGTAAGTATCACGGCCGCCGCCACCAGAAAGGCCCAACCGGACACCAAAACCCATCCCCGAAGCTCCGAGCCAAGCCCCGGTTTATTCCCCTCGTTCATAGTTAGAATTCTACAATACGGCCCGATACTATGCAAGGAAATTATCGCCCGCTTTTAAATCCCTGCTTCTGATGCTAGAATCCACATTGTATGCAAAAGAGGGGTTTTGCTCTTATAGCGCTCATCATCCTTGTGGTTCTTATCGGGATCATTGCTTATCCGACATCCTCCTTGATCTTTCAAAGCCTGCGCCACAACGCCTTAAGGGCGCAAAAATTCCAGGCCCTTGCTGCCGCGCAGGCCGGTCTGATGAAAGCAGCCTACGAAAAGCTGGAAAATAACTCCGGCGCACCGGCAAGCGCTTTGCTATCGGGCGCTCAATATTACACTTACGATTACCTCGGGGGCGGAGGAGGTTCGCAGGCAAAGGATTTTGTCTATATTGACGCTTCGGGAAGCGGAGTAACTTCCGGCAACAGGAATGTCTTCAACTGGAATATTATAAATAAGAGCACCTCGGCAAACTATACTATAACGCACATAACCGTCATATGGGATTCCCCTTCCGGGAGGACGCTCAACCAAATATGGCTTGGCAGCACGCAAAGGTGGAACGGATCGCAGAACACTTCAGGCATAATGACTAACATAACGGACCATATAATACCTTCTGCTTCAACCGTGACCGGCAATTATTTCCGATTCAATCAACCCATGCAAAACTATGTTGTTTCTGCCATATTCCACTTTAGCGACGGCTCTTTTGTGCAGTCCCAGCTATATCCGCCAAATACTCCGACCCCGCCCTCGGGAGGCAGCCCCACCGTTATTAGATCCACAGGAAAATTCGTCGACTCGAGCATGAACGTCAAAATGCGTCAGACCATGGTCGCAACTTTTTCTGCAAGCGGCGGCTCTTTAAAAATAACCGAGTACAGCGAAACTTCGGAGCATCTGCTGCCATGAGAAGAAAAGGCTTCACTTTAATAGAGCTGATACTGTCTGTGGTGGTGGCAGGAATGATCCTGCTGTCCTTTGCCGCCTCGTACAGGCAGATGATAGCAGGACTTATCTATGACAGCGACCTTTCTAAGGCCATCGCGCTTTCGCAGCTGGAGTTTTCCATTATTAACAGCATCAGTTATACCGACCCTAGCCTTTCTAACGGCTACAACGCTCTGACATCAAACTACAAGGGGTCGGGCTATGATATGCGCAGGCAGGTCTCTTATGATCTTGGAACAGATGCAACTGCGCAGAGCCTAAAAAGGATAACAATTACGGTCTACAGGGGCGGCTCTGCTTCCCCCATATTGTCGACAGTAACACTGAGGGCAAAAAATGTGTCGTACGGACCTTAGGATACAGGCCGGGGTGAGGGCTGGTAGCCCTGCAAGGGTAAAAGGCTTTACTCTTATAGAGCTTATTATGGTGGTGGTGCTGCTGGGCATAATAGGAGCGGCCGGGGCATCCTTTTTTTTTCCGGTGCTTAACACTTTTTTTGCGGTGCCGTCCCAGATCAGGGGGCAGCAGATAGGCAACCTGACAGCGGATGAGTGTATCGAGGGCGGGCCCTCTTCCGAAGGACTCAGGAGGATGAAAAGCATCACGGCGGCAAGCGATACCTCGATTTCTTATCTTCTTCCGGATTCCTCCAGCGTAACGCTTTCCTGGAGCAATGCCACAAAAAAGCTGACCAAGACCGATACTTCGGGCAGCTTTGTACTGCCAAGGCAGTATCCCGGAAATGAAATGAGCCTGGACGGACAGACCCCGGGAGTGATCTTCAGGTATTATGACGCTTCAGGAAGCATAATAAGTTCGCCGGTGGTGAGCACGGGCAATATTGCAAGGATAGAAATGAACTGGATAATTTACACCGGGTCAGCAGATATTAAGAAACTCGAAGCCAAATACCTGCTGAACACCGGTGTTATGATAAAACAGTTTTGAAACTACATCGGCGTGTGAGCCGCGTCGTTGGATTCCGATGAGCCGTTGGAACTGTTATAGACCCATCCTCCCGCTCCGGTATACGAAGCCGCAACCGCGTTCGAAGCCGGGGTCAGCGGATTGGTCGGGACCACTCCTTCCGCAAACAGTGTTCCGTCAAGCGCCGCAGGATATGCCGGCGAGCCGTTGACCGCATTCTCGGCGTATTTGATTGCTATCGCAGACCGCACTGAGCCCATCGCGCCTTTGGCAGCCGCCACCTTGGCCTGTGTGGAAAGGTCAACATACTTCGGTATCGATATCGCGGCAATGATACCGAGGATAACGATAACCATTATCAATTCTATCAGAGTAAAACCTTTTTTCGACAAAATATTCACCCCCCCCTTTGATCAATTCTTCAGTCTCGGAAAGATTATAGCACGGGGCCCTAATTAAAATACAGCTGCATCATGTTCCAGGACGGCATAAAGACCCCAAGAGCAAGCACCAGCACAAAACCCGCAAGCACAAAGATGAACAGCGGCTCTATCAGCGTCATGAGATTGGAAACCACATAGTCCGTTTCTTCGTCAAAATAGGACGAGACCTTGCCCAGCATTTCCGGCAGGTTGCCGGACCTCTCCCCCAGGGCTGTCATGTGAACGGCCACCGCAGGAAAAACACCGGATTTTTTCATCGCAAGGTTGATCGGACTGCCGCTAAGAACTTCTTCCTTTACCGTTGATATCTTTTCCGAAATGGCCGCATTCCCGGTAGTTTCTGCCGTGAGCTCAAGCGCCAGGGAGGCGGGTATGCCGCTCTGCAAAAGGTCCGAGAGCATCCTAAAGAACCTGGCAAGGGACAGTTTGGCCGCAAGGTCGCCTATTACCGGCAGTTTAAGCACCATAGAATCGAAAAACTTTTTCCCTTTCTTCGTCTTAAGATATCTCCCCAGGATCAGGGCGGTAATAAATATGCCCACCAGGACAATGAACCAGTATTTGGAGGCAAAGGAACTGATCAACAGCAGTATCTTTGTGGGAAGCGGCAGCTCGGTCTTGAGACCGGCAAAAACGGAACTGAACCTGGGAATAATAAAGAACACGGCAAGAATAAAAGCAATAACAAGAACGGTAAGCACTATGACCGGATAGCGCAGCGCGGATTTGACCTTGGTTTCGAACTGGTTCTCCCTTTCCAGGGCAGAAGATATCCTCATAAGGACCTCGCCCAGCGTTCCGCTTTTTTCCCCTGCCTCGACCATTGCGACAACTGTCGAAGAAAACACCGAAGGATGTTTTTTCAGAGAGGCGGAAAAACTGCTGCCGGACTCGATATCCGACTTTATCATTGAGATTATCCGTTTCATGCTGGAGCCGGCCGTCTGCTCTTCGAGCACGGAAAGCGATTCGAACAACGGCACCCCTGCAGCCACGACCACGGACAGTTGGCGGAATACGATGGAAAGGTCCCTCAGTTTCACCTTGTTGAGTTCCAGCAGAATAGAGGAAAGGTCAAGGAGCGCGGGTTTTTCTTCCGCACTTACCAGGATAAGGCCTTTCAGATCAAGAAGAGATGAGACCTGATGGCTTGAAGAAGCCTCTATCTCCCCCTCTACCGGAGCGCCGTCCCGATTTCTGGCCCTGTATTTATACCTGCTCAAGCTCGGTGACCCTCATTACTTCGTCCAGGCTTGTAAGGCCCTGCGCCACTTTTATCATGCCGTCCTCGTACAGCGTCCTCATCCCTTTTGAAACGGCGTATTTTTTTATGTCCTGCGCGCTTTTTTTGTCTGTTATCATTTTCCTTATCTCTTCATCGACCAAAAGCAGCTCGAACACTCCGGTCCTGCCTTTGTAGCCTGTGTTCCTGCACACTTTGCAGCCCTCGCCCTTGTAGATCTTTTTGATCTCCGGAAATCTTTCGGCCAGCGTTTCCGGAGCAGGCAGTTCTTTTTTGCACTTTTTGCAGATGAGCCGGACCAGCCTCTGGGCAAGGATGGCCTCGACAGACGAAGAAATTAGGAACGGCTCCAGCCCCATATCCAGCAGCCTGGTCAAAGCGCCGGCAGCATCATTTGTGTGCAGTGTGGAAAAGACCAGATGGCCGGTAAGGGAGGACTGTATGGCTATCTCTGCTGTCTCAAGGTCCCTTATCTCCCCTATCAATATGACATCAGGGTCCTGGCGCAGTATGGAGCGCAGGGCCGAGGCAAAGGTAAGGCCGGCCTTTACATTGACCTGCGCCTGGGTGATCCCGTCCATCTCGTATTCGATAGGATCTTCCACCGTCATGATGTTGAGCTCCCTGCTGTTCAACTCCGTCAGCATGGAATAAAGCGTTGTGGTTTTGCCGGAGCCCGTCGGGCCCGTAACCAGGATTATGCCGTGAGGTTTTTGGATAGTTTTTCTAAACTTTTCCAGATTATCGTCCGTAAAACCTATCTGAGGCAGTTTGTAGACCATTGCCGACTTGTCCAGTATCCTAAGCACTATTTTTTCACCGTAGGCTGAAGGAAAGGAGGACACACGGAGGTCGATATTCCTTCCCATGGATGAGAATTCAAATCTGCCGTCCTGCGGGATCCGGCTCTCTGCTATATCCATTCCCGACAGGACCTTGACCCTTGAAGCTATGGGGCCGATCATGTAAGAAGGCATTGTGGTTTCTTCGTGTAATACCCCGTCTATCCTGAGCCGGACCCTGACATGCTTTGCTTCGGGCTCTATATGTATGTCCGAGGCGCCCTGAGACACAGCGGAATTAAGGATCACATTAACAAGTTTAACAATGGGGGCCGTCTCTTCCTGTGTCTTTTTTGGCTTGGCTTCCCCCACAGTGGTCTTGTATTCTTTAACCACCTCTTCCACCACTCCGGAGATGCCGTAGTATTCGGCAATGGCCTCTTCTATCTGTTTTAGATCGCTGCGCACCACCGAAACATCCAGCCCTGTTATAGTGCGGAGTTCATCAAGGGCAAGGATGTTATTGGGCTGGGCCATTGCCACCGTAAGGGCAGATCCCACCTTGAACAGCGGTATCAACCCGTATTTCTGCGATACAAGAGCGGGTACCAGGTCCACCGCGGCCTGGTCTATCGTGTAAGTGGAAAGATCGATCTCAGGAACATCGGAAACGTTTTTTTTCTGCACTATTCAGTTCTCTCTTAGTAACTCCACGATCTTTTCTTTAAGCACTTCATGTTTAAAGGGTTTGGTAATAAAAGCGTCCGCTCCGGCCTCCTGCCCCATTGCAATATCCTTTTCTGCGGCTCTGGCTGTAAGCAGTATCACCGGTATTTCCTTGTAATTAACGTCAAACTTAAGCATCCTGCAAACTTGATAGCCGTCCAGTTTAGGCAGCATCAGGTCAAGAATGAGGAGGTCCGGCTTGATCTGCCTTGCCTTTTCAAGCCCCTCCTGCCCGTCGTAGGCCTCGAACACCTGATAACCCAGAGGCTCAAGGCCAAGCCTGATTATCTCTACAAGGTCTTTTTCGTCATCAACTATGAGTATTTTTTTCAACTGCGTCTCTTTCAGGAATTTATCGTCTGTTTTTTATTATAGTGTTTTGGAAAAGTAAATACAAATTTTGTTCCCTCTCCATATTTTGACTGCGCCCAAATCCTGCCTCCATGCAACTCAACAAGCGCTTTTGTTATGGACAGTCCAAGCCCCGTTCCCTTAGGCCCTGAACCCGGAACCCTGCCGAACTGTCTGAATTTTTCGAACAGGTGCTCCATATCCTCTTCTTTTATTCCCACCCCGGTATCGGAGATTTCTATCCTAAGGAATTGACCTTCGTCTTTCCCCGACACATGCACTTTGCCGCCCTCCCTGTTGTAATTGATGGCATTCGCAATAAGGTTGGTCACTATCTGCCTGAATTTGTCCTTATCGGCAAAAACCTTTAATCCTCCTTCAAAAGGGCACTCGGATTCAATCCCTATCTTCTTTTCGCTCGCTTTTGCGGAAAGCTGTTCCAGAAGGTCCTGCATAACGGAACAGATATCAAACTCGACCGGATTAAGCTCCTGCTTTTTTGCCTCTATCTTGGATATGTCGAGAAGGTCGGAGATAAGTTTTTCCAGGTTCTTGATATTCTCCCTGACCATATTTAATATCTTTGCCTGTTTTTCCTCCAATTTCCCGTAAACCTGGTCGCTGATAAGATCGGCGCCTTCCTTGATTATGGTAAGAGGGGTCCTTAATTCATGCGATACGGTCGCGACAAATTCGGTCTTGAGGTCGCTTAACTGCTTTAACTCGCTCTCAACATGCTTGCGTTCCGTAATGTCCCTGGAAAGGACTACGAAATGCGGCGCCTCTCCTGCGGCGGAGGCTTTCCTGGAAACGGACAGTTCAAACCATCTGCTGCCTTGAGGAAGTGTAAGCTCAAACTCCCTGCCATGGGAAAACCCTTTTTCGTTTGCTTCTTTCAGTGCTGCGATACACACCTCGGCGGCCTCCTGAGGCATGACATCAAACACTTTTTTCCCGACGAGGTCCTGGACCGGAGCGGCAAGAAGTTCCTGTCTTGGAGAATGAGCGGCATAATATGTCCCGTCAAGCCCGGCTTCAAAAAGAGGATCTGGTATGGCATCGAGCGTGGCTTCGAGGCTGTCTTGTGCTTCTCTGATCTTTTCTTCCTGAAGTTTGCGCTGAGTTATGTCAAGAGTAAAGCCTATGACCCCTATGATATTTCCTTTTGGGTCCTTATAGGGGATCTTGTCCGTCTGCACCCATAGTGTGCCCTGTCTGGTGTTCATCTTTTCAACTATGCCATACTTTGGCATACCCGAATCCATTACCTCTTTATCGTCCTTCCAGTAGCGGTCCGCGTCCTCTTTTGTAAAAAGCTCCCACAAAGACCTGCCTTCCATATCCTGTTTTGAATAGCCGCTGGCCCTAGCCATGGCTTCGTTGACCCTGACAAAACGGTTCTCCCTGTCCTTGTAAAATATCATCGCAGGAGTAGCGTCCAGAATGGTCTTTTGCTGTTCGTTAAGTTCGCTTATCAGTTCTTCGCTCGTTATCCTGTCCGTTATATCCGTGGCTATCCCGGTCACACCTTCCACCATGCCATCGCTGCCAAAGACCGGAGATACGAAAGTGTCAAATACTATTTTCTGAACTCGCACAATACCGGCCCACGGATGACCTCCAATAGCTGCACGAACCCCCTCCGCTATCCCGGGAACATCCTTATAGACATCGAAAACAGACCTTCCGACCACCTGCCCCGGCTCAAGCCCCAGAGATGACAGCCCTTTGCCGTCAGAAAGGGTGAACACGCCGTTTCGATCCAGGGAAAAGATGACCCCCTGAAGATTGGATATTACGGTCTTCTGCAGCTCAGCATATTCTCTTAGTTTTTCTTCAGCGATCTTCCTTTCGGTTATGTCCTGCATTATATGGACCACTTTTTCGATCCTGCCAGAAGCGTCAAAAACTGGCGTCGTGGAGATCCTGAACCATTTGCCCAGGCTCTTTTCAAATACTTCTGCTTCTTCCGGCCTCTTTGAAGAAAGCGAGCGGGCCATCGGACAGGATGCAAGAGGGCTATCGGTTTTGTGGAATACTTCGTAGCATTTTCTGCCTAGTAGGTCTTCTTTTTTGATCCCCAACAGACGGCAGGCCGTACTGTTAGCATTAGTGATCATATATTCGGAATTCTGCACGGTTATTCCTTCAGCCATATTGTCAAAGGTCTTTTCCCATTCCTGTGCGGCAAGGCGGAGCCTGTTTTCGTCCTGTATCCTCTGGGAAACATCCCTGAACACAAGAACAACCCCAAGAAAAACTCCCGAGGTTTTTATTATTATGGGAGATGCGCTGTCCGAGATGTTAAACTCTCTTCCGTCAGCACTTATAAGCAATGCGTGGTTCTTAAGCTTGACCTGATCTCTTGTGCGAAGAACCTCAAGAACAGGATTTTCTATGGGATTTCTTGATAATTCCTCCACTATTTTCATGACATCTTCAATAAGTCTGCCCCTGGCCTCTTCCAACCTGAGCCCGAGCATACGCAGAGCGGATTCATTGGCGATCAATATTCTGCCGGAGTGATCCGTTGTTATCAGCCCGTCGCCTACGCTCTGAAGTGTAATGGCCAGCTGCTCCTTGTCCAACATCATCTCAAGCAGCCGCAGCTCCCTGTCGTTGATAAAATAAAGAAGACCCATTGCCAGAACAGCACATGCCGCAGTAATAAGCATGGCAGTGGAGCGCGAAGTCTGTATCGATCCGGCAGGATAAAGAGTATAAAGCATCCATCCGGGCACTGATGCTGCAGAAGAATTTACCAGGACCGGGGACCCTTTGAATTCGGTCAGATCACCGCTGGATGGCTTTTTTTCAAGGACAGGTTCCGTGAGCACATGCCTGTACTGCAGGTCCTTTACCTTGGAACCAGCGGCAAAGGACTCTATGGGCCAAAGCGGTCTAAAGATAAGGTCCTTTTCGTCCGATAGAAAGATTATGCCGTCGCTGTCCACAAGCAGAACAGCGGAAGAGGGATTTAGAACAGCCTCAAGTTCTTCAATATCTTTTTTCGCTGTCACAACACCGGCAGGCCTTCCTTCTGATAGAACCGGAGCACTTGAATAGTATCCTCTTTTGCCGGAAACGATCCCAACAGCAAGGTAGGAAGAGGGCTCTCCTGCAATGGCATTTTTGAAATAGGGCCTAAAGGAAAAGTCCCGCCCCATAAATGAGTCGGGCTGCTTCCTATTGGAGGCGGCTATAACGACCCCTTTGTCGTCCATAAGATAGCAGACTGACAGGCCGAATGAGCTGTTATATCTGTCCAGAACGCTGTTGGCCTCGTCATTCCGCGGCCCTGTCATTTTTTCCAGCAGCGGCCCTATCCACGGCGAGCCGGCCATGGCTTTGACCGCGCGGTCCGCCGTTTGCATGCTCTCGCTGAGCAGATCGACCACCAGTTTGGCATCGGAAGCGGCCCTGTCCTCGATCAGTCTTTTCTGCCGTTGTCCAAAATGCTCCGTTGCAAACCATCCTATGAACAAAATGAGAACAAAAACCGCCAGCGATCTGTAAAAACCCCAGGCCTTTGCCGGATAAGGATGCCCGCGTTCCCTGCTGTTGTCCTCGATGGTCTTTTGGCAATAGTTCAAGGTGAGCCAGGCCGACGCAATAGCAAGCAGCGCCCTTACCAACTGTATAGGCATACCGACCAGGGCAAGGAACAGTGATTCATTAAGAACAAAAAACCTTATATTCTCGGAATCAGGCACTACCAATCCTTGGACAACAAAAAAAGCCGCGAAAATGATCGAAAGGTATTTTAGAGCGGCAGGCCGGGAAGAGTTAAGATTCCAGAGGACATAAGAGGCGATCAGCACTGACGGGATCCCGAAGAAATATCGGATCAGCATTTCGGCATCCCGGCCGCTCAAAAGGACGCCCAAAACAGCGGAAAGGACCAGAAAATAGTAAAAGCGGCTGGAAAAAAACTCTGTTCCCGACTTTTTTGCGGTTCTTTGCGAAAAGCCTAGAAGAAAAAGGAAAGAACCGGCAAGGAACGCCAGCCCCAAATAATAAACAACCTCCGAATGATAAAGAAAAGCAGAAATAAGCAGAAAAAGCTTATTGGCGGACTGAAAAAACCAGAAAAGAGAAAGAGTGCCCCAGTCTGCTTCGCCCGGCCTTGTTCTTCTCAGTATGAGAGCTGCAACCCCTGCCAGAATAAAGGAAAGGCAGGAGAAGAAGTATATATAGTCAAGCTGTACAAACAGAAACTCCATCACGATCTCCCTCTTTTTTTGGGCTTAACCATCTTTTAGCTTATTATCCCACTGTCACTTTTACCAGAAGATCTCCTTTTTTGGAACAGCACGGGCAGCTCTCGCCCAGCCCGGCAAGCCGTAGCTTGGTCCCTGAGGTTATGCCCTTTGGCACCATGACGGTGATGGGCTTTCGCCCGGGGATCGAGAGTTCTATCTTGCCTCCGCTTACAGCCAGCGCCTGCGGAATGGAGATGCCTGCGTTAACATCTGTAGATACCTTTTGGGTGCGGGGAGGCGTTGAGTAAACCCTGTTAAAACCCCTTCTTTCCCCTCCCGAAAAGGAATCCCCGAAAATATCATCGAACATCTCATAGTCCATGCCCGCAGAAGAACTTCTGCGCCCGGCGCCTGTGGCAAAACCGAGGTGGGATAATAGATCCTCGATATCAAAGCCCTGGGTATAGGTGTAGGACTGGCCGCCCCTTGCTCCCCTTGCAAAGCCGCCCTTTCTGAAAAGGTCGTATTCTTCTTTTCTTTTCTTATCCCCCAGGACATAATAAGCCTCGGAAACCTCCTTGAACTTTGCTTCCGCTGTTTTTCTGTCATTGGGGTTCATGTCGGGGTGGTATTTTTTGGCCAGTTTGCGGTAAGCCGTTTTGATCTCGTCTATCGAGGAAGTCTCTCCCACCCCCAGGATCTTGTAATAGTCTTTGTTCTGGGACGGCATCTTTTGATCCCCCGTGTTATTTTACTTTTGCCCCCGGTTCAACCGCCTTTTCCGGCACCACCAGGACAGGAACTCCATCAGTTCCCGTTGCCGCCAACAGCATTCCCTGGCTTTCTACACCGCGCAGGACAGCGGGCTCCAGATTGTCTATCAGAACGATCGATTTCCCGATCAATTCCTCTTTTGCATATGCCAATTTGATCCCCGCAACGATCCGTTTTTCGGTGCCGCCGTTGTCGATCTTTATCACATACAATTTGTCCGCGTTGGGATGGTCTAAGACCTCAATGATCTTTGCGATCTTGAACTCAAATTTCCTGAAATCATCGATCGTTGGCATAAAAAGCTCCTTTCGATATTGCCACCTCTACACCCACCCCATCATCGCAAACGCGCTTATTGTCTTGCTGTCCATTATTCTACCACTTCTGATCATTTTTCTTACCTGCACCTTTGTGAATACTTTCGGCTCGATGATCTCATCTTTTTCCCGCATGAGTTTGGCCTTCTTAAGACCTGTGGCTTTATAAAGATGTAGCGCCTCGTCAGAATATCCCACAGCAGGATAAATAGTCCCGAGTTTTTTCATGATCCCGGCTTTGTAGCCGATCTCCTCTATCAACTCCCTCTTTGCGCATTTTTCAGGCTTTTCATTTTTTTCGAGCGTTCCCGCTGGTATTTCCCAAATGTACTCTTCAAGCGCAATTCTAAATTGCCTTATCAGGATGGCTTTGTCTTTTGAAAGCAGAGGGACCACTGCGGCCGCACCGTTATGCTCCACGCATAAATAAGTTCCCCTGTGTCCGTTTGGAAGTGTTAAGGGTTTGCTGACAAAAGAAAAATTCTTTGCGGAGGCGACGGTTCTATTTTTATGAGGCATTCAGGGATCCTTGCTCCTCACTCATTACTGGTTACTGCTTGAATCCTCTTTCCTATACTGAGCGAACGCAGTGAGTCGAAGTATAGCGGGGGTGGGATTTGAACCCACGGCCTTCAGGTTATGAGCCTGACGAGCTACCAGGCTGCTCCACCCCGCGATATTGCCATTATACATTTATAATCAGGTCTTGAGCGAGCGGAGCGAGTCGAAAGGCTCCACCCCGCGGTGTTCTCATTATACCAGAAATTTTGATTTTAAGATGCACTCGTCAAATTCGCCCTGCGGAGTGGAATCCCACACTATACCTCCCCCTACTCCCATTTCCCCTTTCCCGTCCTTGATAAGCAAAGTCCTTATGGGGACATTGAAGCACAGGTCCCTTTGAGGGGTAATATAGCCGATGGCGCCTGTATAGATCCGCCTTTCTTCGCTTTCAATTTCTCTTATTATTTCCATAGCGCGCACCTTTGGGGCCCCCGTTACCGAACCGGAGGGGTGGAGACTCTCAAAAACCCTTTGCAGCGGCAGGTCATCCGCGACCATGGCGGTAACGGTAGAGGTCATCTGGCACAGCGTTGTATATCTTGCGACTTCGAACAGCTTTGGCGCTTTTATGCCGCAGCCTATTCTGCCGAGATCGTTCCTTAAAAGGTCGCAGATCATTATGTTCTCAGCCCTGTTCTTTGGGTCTTTGTGAAGGCAGCGCGCGCTCCAAAGGTCCGCCAATAAGTTCTTCCCTCTAGGCCAGGTCCCTTTCATCGGCTTTGCGGTCATATGGGAGCCCTTCTTTTTAATGAAGAGTTCGGGCGAAAGCGACAGTATGGAAAAGTCCTTCTCTTTAATGTAGGCGGGATAAGGGACCGGCTGCTGTCTCTTCAGTTTTCTGTACAGACCAAAGTCATCTCCTTCAAGCTCAAAGTTGAACTTTACGCAATAAGTTATCTGGTACACATCTCCTGCCGCAATATATTCCCGGATCTTTTCGATACTCTTAAAATAATCATCCTTAGAAATGTTCATTCCCTTCACATGTAAAGAGCAAATTTCTCCCTTTCTGAATGGCAGACTTAAAGGAGGGCCATAAACCCCCATATGCACCAGGGGAAAGCCAAAGGTTTTTGAGGACCTGAACCTGTCTTCGAACCCGTATCCAGCTTCATAGGACAAAAAGCCTGCCAAATAATGCCCTCTGCCAAGCGCATTCTCCATTTTTTCAAAGCATGCACGGATCTCAGAAAGCCTTAAGCAGCTTATTACATCCAAAGGTTGGTCAAACAGGAGCGGCTTGTTCTCGAATTCAATTAATATTTGCATTTAGGGTATTGCGGGGTCTGGGTGCCTGCGGGGTTCAGCGAGGCTGTTTCATGACCTGGGGTGATTATAACATGGCAGAGGGTTGACCCGATTTAATTTATGCTGTAAACTATTTAACAGATAAACTATTATGGGCGAAAGCGATTATATAGACAGGCTCGAGAAAGCGATGCATACTTTTTCCAAGAAGTGTTTTTCTAAGGAATTGCTCGGGGTGGAGATCACCGTCACCCAAATGCAGACCCTGCTCCTTATACATTCGCTTCCCGGCTGCAAAATGTCGGACTTAAGCGAAGGGCTTGAAGTTACCCTCGGCAATGTCACTTCGTTGATAGACAGGCTGGCCAAAGAGGGCCTTGTAAAACGGGTAGAGGATGACAGCGACAGAAGGATAGTAAGGGTGGAACTGACCTCAAAAGGAAAAAGCACGGTGAGCACCGTGCTGGCGAACAGGAAAAAGACCCTTGCAGGTATCTTTAAGAAGGTCAAAGAAAGCGACAAGGAGGTCCTGCTCAATATTATGGAAAAGATCGCGGAAGAGCTTTAATAAGGAGGAAAGATGAATAAAAGAAAGATCTTTTGGATCGCGGTAGCTCTGGTTTTATTATTGATCGGGTTCAGGGTGATCAACAGGGTAAGGTCTCAGACCGCAAAGGTAAAAGAAAGACCTATTGCCGTCATGGCCAAACCGCCTTCTGTGGGGCCTATAGAGAGCAAACTTACGCTTACCGGGGACATAAAGGGAAGCTCGGAACTGGCCGTAAAACCCACCAACAGCGGCAGGATCGAAGAGATATATGTAAGAGAGGGGGACCTGGTCAGCCGCGGGGATAAGCTGATGTCCTATGTTGCCGGCATAAGCGAAACCGACGAGATGTTCGAGGATGTGGTGACCTTTGCTCCCATTTCGGGTTATATAGGCATGCAGAACATTAGGTTAGGCGACCAGGCCACTGCGGGACTGACCACAGTGTTCAACATTTATACTATCGACAGGGTAAAGATCTATGTGGATGTGCCGGAAAAAGATTACTCCATGGTAAAAAGAGGTACCCCCGCAAGGATAACTCTGGATGCCTATCCTGATGCGCCGGTTAACGCCTCGGTTTCTAATATACGGCCCGTAATAGACCCTTACAGCAGGACGGCCCAGGCCGAAATAGACATTGCAAACGCCTCCCACAGGATAAGACCTGGCATGTTCGCCAGAGTTGACCTGGTACTGGGCAGAAAGTCTTCTGCCCTGCTGCTTCCTTCCGACAGCGTTCTTTCCGGGACCGACAAATATATCTATCTTGCCAAAGAAGGAAAAGCCGTTAGGATGCCTGTTAAGACAGGCTATGAGGACAACGGCCTTGTAGAGATAGTATCGGGGCTCTCGCCTTCCGACAAGGTGATAGTGTCGGGCCAAAGAGTAGTAAAGGAAGGCTCTTCGATAGTAGAGGCATCGGATGATTAAGAACTTTGTAACAAAGCCGCTTTTTACGCTGTCCATTTTTGTCATAGTGGCGATACTTGGGCTGTTCAGCTATTCAAGGCTGCCTCTTGACCTCCTGCCGGATATTTCTATACCGACACTGACCGTGATAACCCCCTACCCCGGCGCCGGGCCGGCCGACATAGAAACGACCGTGTCAAAGGTCATCGAGGACGCGGTCGCAACTGTGCCCAATATAGACAAGATCACTTCTGACAGCATTGAAAACCTCTCTACCGTGACCATTTCTTTCAAATGGGGTTCGGACCTTGACAGCGCCTCCGCCGATGTCAGGGACAAGATGGACCTGGCCAGGTCCAAACTGCCCAGGGATGTCCAGCCGTCCACGATCTTCAAATTTGACCTGTCGCAGATCCCTGTCCTGGTAATGGGGATCTCCGCCGAGGAGTCCTACACATCGCTTTACGAGATAGCGGACAAAAAGATCTCCCCCGCCCTTAAAAAGATACAGGGAGTGGGCACCGTCAACATCCTTGGCGGGTTAAAGAGACAGATCAATGTTGAGGTTGACAGGGCGCGCCTGGAAGCCTACAAGCTGTCAATGCCGCAGGTTAACGCCGCTCTTGCAGGCGCCAACCTCTCCATACCCGCGGGCAATATCAAGACCGAGCAGATACAGTACGGCATAAGGCTGCCTAACGAATTCACTAAAGTATCCCAGATAGAAAAGATCGTGGCAGGCTCTTACAACGGACGGGACATCTATCTTTCCGACATCGCAGCAGTATCCGATTCCTTTGCCGAGCCAGAGAGTTCAACCGAGGTCAACGGCAGGCCGGGCATAATGCTCCAGATACAGAAGCAATCAGGGGCTAACACGGTGCAAGTAGTGGAGGCCTGTAAAAAAGAGTTCGAGAACCTGAAAAATGAGCTTCCGGAGGATGTTGAGATAGTCTATATAAGGGACAACGCTGAGTCCATAGTCCAGCAATTAAGCGAGCTGGGAATGACCCTGGTCTGGGCGTTCCTTTTTGTGATGCTGACGGTCCTTCTGTTCCTGCGCAATACCAGGGGTTCCCTGATAATCTCGGCCTCCATACCGTTCTCTCTGATAGCCGCGGTTATTTACATGTTTGTGGTTGGGAACACCATCAACATCATTTCGCTGGCTTCTATAATCATCTCCATCGGCGTTGTCGTGGACGACGCGATAGTGGTGCTTGAGAACATCTACCGCCACAGGGACAAAAAAAGAGAGGCTCCTAAAGAAGCCTCTATCTATGGAACAGGCGAGGTGGCGGGAGCCGTACTTGCGGCAACTACCACTAACCTTGTCATCTTCTTGCCGCTCCTTCTTGTATCGGGCTTTATCGGCATTTTCTTCAGACAGTTGGCAATGATAAGCATTGTTATAATCTCAATGTCGTATGTGACAGCGGTCTCCCTAACCCCGATGCTCTGCTCCAGGCTTCTGGAGGTAAAAAAGGACAAAAAGTCCTCCGGCGGGTTTTTTGAAGACCTTTTCAACAAGAGCGAAAAGACTTTCCTTGCCATAGAAGATAATTACAAGAGGCTGCTTGGCTGGGCGCTTAATAAAAAGGGCAAGATCATCGCTGCCTGCGCCGCCATCTTTTTCCTCAGCCTGCCGCTGTTTTATTTTACCGGAGTGGAATTCTTTCCTGACGAGGACGACGGGTTCTTTTCCGCCACGGTTTCCCTGCCTCCCGGGGTAAAACTGGAACAGACCTATAAGGCCATGAAAAAGATCGAGGACAGGATCAAAAAAGAAATGCCCGAGATGCAGTATGTCCTTGTCAGTGCCGGTTCCAGCCAGTCGATGGCCTTCGGCACAAAATCGGGGCCTAATTACGGAAGGGTCTTCGTAAAAGTTATCCCGCTTAACAAAAGGAAAAGGAACGAGAAGCAGCTGCAGAGGCAGGTGGTTGACATCGGGCTTTCCATCCCGGGAGTTAAGTCCGTGGATTTTGATTCCACCGGAGCAAATTCCCTTTCTGGGAGCACAAAGCCGATAACTGTCGAACTGTACGGATCCGATTTCGAAGCCCTTGATCCTTTTGCCGAGACCCTGTTGGAAAAAGTGTCGCTTATTCCGGGGGTGGTAGATCCTTCCGTTTCAAGAGAAAAGTCTAATCCGGAGTATTCTGTGGTCGTGGACAGGGACAAGGCCTCGGACCTGGGGCTAAGCGTTGCAGAGATCGGCTCTTACGCAAGAAGCTATTTGTACGGAACCATTGCCACAAAGTACAGAGAAGGCTCGGACGAATACGATATCTTCTCGCGCTTCAGGGAAAAGGACCGCAAATTTCTTTCGGACATTAAGAACGTCCCGATAACCACCCGGCTGGGCAAAAAGGTAACTTTGGGGAATCTGGCAAAGATAGAGCTCAAAAGCGGTCCCCAGGTCATACAGAGAAAGAACCAGCAAAGGATAGTGAAGGTGGGAGCCGACAACTTCGGCAGGTCGCTCGGGGATATAACGGGAGATATAAACAGGCTCCTGCAAAGGCTTCCCGCGCCGCAGGGCATCAGCGTCAAGATAGCCGGCAGTTCGCAGGACATAAGCGACAGCTTCAAAAGCCTTTTCACCGCCCTTCTTCTGGGCATCTGCCTCATCTATCTTGTGATGGTGGCCCAGTTCGAGTCCTTTCTGAAGCCGTTCTTCATCATGTTCTCAATACCTTTTGCCATCATAGGGGTGGTGTGGGCCCTGTTCCTCACGGGGAATCCCTTTGGCGTGATGCCGTTCATAGGCTTGATCCTTGTAACCGGCATATCAGTAAAGAACACCATAGTGCTGGTGGATTATATAAATATACTCCAGGAACGCGGAAAGGAAATAAAAGAGGCCGTGCTTGAAGCCGGAAGGACCAGGCTGCGGCCTATACTAATGACCTCCTTAACCACCGCTCTTGGGCTTATGCCGATCATTTTCGGCACCGGCGAGGGCTCCGGGTTCTGGAAGACCATGGCAATATCAGTCGTAGGAGGATTATCGGTGTCCCTTGTCATAAGCCTTATATTTGTCCCGACACTTTATTATATGTCAGAAAAAGGAAGGGCAGAGCGGTCCCTCTGCGGAAAGGAAGAAAGATGAAAGCCCTTTTGATAATCTTTGCCCCTGCTATCGAGTGCGAAGTGATGGGGTGCCTTGAAAAGGCACAAGTAAAAAAATATACCAGGCTGCCCTATCTGCAGGGCGTGGGAGGACACTCCGAACCCCGCCTGGACACCCAGGTCTGGCCGGGCTCCAACAGCGCTCTTCTGGTGGTATCAGAAAACGCATCCTGCGACAAACTCGCCAACCTGCTAAAGCCCCTGAAACAACAGGAGCTGGAGGAAGGGCTTAAGGTCTTTGCCTTTCCGGTGGAGGAGATAATATGAAAAAGCTCTGCTCCATACTGGCACTAGTTCTATTTTTAGCTCCCTGCCAAGCGGCGCCTCTTACGCTTGAGAAGTGCCTTGAAATAGCAGGAAAATACAATCCGCAGATAATCACGGCAAAGGAAAAGATCGGCATTGCTTCCGCCAAGATGGGCCAGGCGGGATCTGCGCTTTTACCTCAGATCACGGGGAACCTGTCTTCAGGAAAGAACTTCACCAAACCCATGACGGTCACCCTGCCTCCTTCCATGGGAGGCGGCACCTTTTCCACGACCCCCAACGAACCCTCGGATGTGATGTCCTACAGCGGAACCGTATCCCAGCTGCTGTTCTCCGGCGGGCAGATAATGCAGGCCGTCAGCGCAGCAAAAGTAGGCTATGACATCTCTCTGCAGGAATACAAAAAGACAAAGAACGATGTGGAATACAATGTTATTTCCTCTTATTTTGATGTTCTTAAGGCAAAAAAAACGGTTTCGATCGTAGAAGAAACGAAGAATTATCTTGCCAGGTATGTGCGGCAGACGGAGCTTTTTAACAGGTCCGGCCTGGCATCAAGCGCGGATGTTCTCAGAGCACGCGCAGAGCTTGCAAATTCTATGGTATCTAAGATCTCCGCACAAACCGGGCTTGAGGCGGCAAAACTTGTCCTGGCGGCCAATCTGGGGACGGACCAGGGCTCGGATTTTGATGTCGCAGAACTTGAGGGCCCGTATTATAGAGACAGGGAGCTTACCTCCAAAGAGATCCTGGACAGCGCTTTTAAGAACCGGCCGGAGTGGCTGTCCTTTAAGATGGGGCTTAAGGTAGCCAGCGATGCCATAATATATTCTTACGGAAGTTATCTTCCCGTTGTCATGTACCAGTATTCCGCCGGCATGAATTCCACAAAGTACAAGCAGGCAGGATTGAATTTTGACCTGGACAACTGGAGGTCCATGATAGTTGCCTCCTGGAGCCCGTTCGACGGTTTTAGGACGGCGAATGTGATAAGGGAAGCCTATGCCGCGCTCAATACCGCCAAGGCCCAGGAACAAACCCTCAAGGATGTCATCACTCTTGAGGTAAAAACCTCTCTGCTTACCCTGACGGGGAACAGGGAAAGGGTAAAAGCGGCCGAGATAGCAAGGGACCTGGCAAAAAAAGCCCTTCGGCTCTCGGAACTCGGCTACAAGGCCAATACAACATCCAACCTGTCCTATCTTGAGGCTCTCCTTGCCAATTTTAGGGCAGAAAACTCTTTGTGGAACAGCATTTACGACCTGGAAATCTCAAAAGCGCGGGTTAACAAGACCACGGGGGAAAGGTTCTTTTAGGATTCTCCGTTCTCAAGCAGCACTGCGGCGGCAAGCACTGTGGTCCAGCCGTCGCGCTGGCCGATGGCGCTCTGAGTGATATGGGTGGTCTTAACTATCTTATCCGACACCTTCCACTGCTCCTGCCTCTCGTCCCAGCTGGAATTCTCGTCAAAAGACACACCTAAAGTAGTGGCAAGCATCTGCGCTGCAATATCTTCGGCATAATCCCCGCATTCCTCATCAGTCAGGCCGTGCCCGTGATGTTCGCTTAGGTATCCGTATGAGGCGGTATCGGAAGGAAGGGAAAGCCCGACAGAAGCCGAAATAAGGCGGTGAGGTTCATCAGTCTGGTTCCTGGACATGACGATAAAAGTGATCTGCCCCGGCTTGATCATCTTGAGCCCGTGCTCCTTTGAGATCAGTTTGCATCCCGGGGGGAAAATGCTTGAAACCTGCACATAGTTGACCGCCTGTATGCCCGCGTCGCGGAGCGCCATCTCAAAACTCGCGAGTTTTTCTTTGTGGCGTCCCACGCCCTTCGTCAAAAAAATCCTGTTAGGAAGTATTACAGACATAACAGGACTAATTATAGCCCCTTTGTGCGATTTGTCAAATATATTGAGCTGTATTAAGCCTGCCGGATGTTCTATAATTAAATTTCAGCACAGATAAAGATGCGTGAAATTTTTCTTTTCCGCATTTGATAACTATTTACGGGACGGATGTATCACAGGGAGGGCGCCATGGGGCCTATGCTCGGCCAGAGTCTTGGACAGGATCTGCAGCTTTCGATATCGATGATGCTGAGCCCGCGCATGATGCAGATGCTCAAGGTCCTCAACTCTTCTTACACGCAGCTCATCGAAAACATCCGCACGGAAGCCGAAGAAAACCCTCTCATTGAGGTGGAAAAGAACGACCGGCTTCTGGATTATCTCAGATATTCTTCTAAATCTCCCTACCGCGACGCTTTTGAAAAAGGAGGGGCAGAAAAAAAGGACCTCGAGGAATACTTTTCCAGGTACAAGAACATGGACGAATACTTATTGTCCCAACTTTCTGTTGAGAACCTTACCGCAAAGCAGGAAGAGATCGCAAAAAGCCTGATCGCCTCTCTGGATGACAACGGCTATCTTTCGGACTACGAAAAAAAGAAAGAGCTCATTAAAGCGGACCTTGAAGCGGACGATAAAGAGATCGAGCAGGTCCTTGAAATTGTGCAGTCCCTTGAGCCCGAAGGGATAGCCGCCAGAGACCTTAAGGAATGCCTGTCCATCCAGGCAAGGCGCTACAGTTTTGAGGACGAACAGCTGGAAAAGGTGATCGTGGACGCTATAGAGGGACATCTTGAAGCCCTGGCAGGCAAGGATCACTCTTCCGTTTCAAAGGCGCTTGGGATCCCTGTCTCGGGAGTGCAAAGCATAGCGGAATTCATAAAGAACAATCTGACCCCGTATCCCGGCGCCTGCTTTGCAAGGACAAGCGCTCCGGCAGTGCCGTCCTTTTGCGTCAAGGCGGTAAAAGGCTCCCCAAAAATTGAGAACCTGGAAAAGACGCTGGGACCGCGCATCAGCATCAACCAAAAATATCTTAAAATGCTTGACGACCCTAAGACCGATGAAAAAACGGCCGAATTCATCAAGGCCAAACTTCAAAAAGCAAAAGAACTGCTGGAAAACCTTGAAAAAAGAGGCAACACGCTGGAAAAGGTAGTAGAAACCGTTGTGCAAAAACAATTCGGCTATCTGTGCGGAAAGGACAAGGCCCCTTGCCCCCTTTCCCAGAAAGAGCTGGCGTCATTATTGGGGCTGCATCCTTCTACCATCAGCCGCTCGGTGGCGGAAAAATTCATAGAGACCCCGAAAGGCGTGCTTAAGCTCAAGTCCCTTTTCCCAAAAGAAGTTGCGCCTCTTTTTACCGCAGAAAAGATAAAAGAAGTGATACGGAGCCTGATCAGTGAAGAAGAAAAAGAGTATCCCCTGACCGACATGCAGATAAGGAAAGCGCTGCTCGGCAAAGGGATAGAAATAGACAGGAGAACTGTGGCCGATTACAGGCTGGAGCTCGGTATTGGAAGCGCAAAACAAAGGGGGACTTGCAGTGAATAAGGCCGGGGTCCTGATAGTGGATGACGAGAACAGCCTAAGGAGCGCCATAAAAATGGGGCTTGACAAAAAGTACCGCGTCTTCGAAGCCTCAAGCGGCTCTCTGGCGCTTGAAAAAGTGCTTAAGGAAGAGATAGATGTGGTGCTGCTGGACATAAGGCTGCCGGACACGACCGGTATCGAACTGATAGAAAAGATCAGATCGCTCAATAAAGACGCGAACATAATAATGCTTACCGCTGACAACACCGTAAGGACAGCGGTAAAGACCATGAAACTGGGAGCCTACGACTATCTTACCAAGCCCTTTGACATGGAAGACCTTAATTTTGCCATCAGCAAGGCGCTCGAAAAAAAGCTGCTCGACGGCGCGCGAACAGACCTGTCGCCTCAGTCCTTCAGGGAAAGCAGGAAACTGCTGGGCAGCAGCAAACAGATGAGAGGTCTTCTTGAACTCATAGAACAGGTTGCAAAAAGCGATTCAACCGTCCTTATAAGCGGCCAAACCGGCACAGGCAAAGAGCTGGTGGCAAGAGCCGTTCATCAGAGCTCAAAAAGGGCAAAAATGCCTTTTGTCCCTGTAAACTGCGCGGGGATACCGGAAAATCTTCTCGAATCCGAGCTCTTCGGGCACGAACGGGGCGCTTTTACCGGAGCCCTGGAGAGGCACACCGGAAAATTCGAACTTGCTTCCGGAGGAACGCTTTTCCTGGACGAGGTCTCTAGCCTTCCGATGATGATGCAGGGCAAATTGCTGCGCTCGATACAGGAAAGATCGATCGAAAGGGTCGGAGGGGAAAAACAGATACAAGTGGACCTGCGCCTGATCGCCGCCACCAATTCGGACCTGAAAAAAGCGGTCGAAGCCGGGTCCTTCAGGGAGGACCTCTACTACCGGCTCAATGTGATACCGGTATCGGTCCCCCCTCTTAAAGAAAGAGAAGGGGATATTGAAGAGCTCTGTCTCCATTTCATAAAAAAATTCAACCGCGTTTTTAAAAAGAACTTAAAAGGACTGAGCCCCAAAGCGCTCCAGCTTCTCAAGTCGCACGACTGGCCCGGCAACATAAGGGAACTGGAAAACCTCATGGAAAGGCTTGTAGTACTGGGAAAAGGCCCCTTGATAGAAGAGCGGGACCTGCCGTTCGAGATCTCAAAGGACACTACTTCCATGTCGCTGGGCCAGATGGAGAACCTGTCTTTTAAGGAAGCCACGGCCAGATTTGAGAGCGAACTCATAGAAAAAGCCATACGGCAAAGCGGCGGCAAAAAAGCGCTTGCCGCGCAAAAACTCGGCATCCACCGCAACACCCTTTCCAAGCTTGAACAAAAACTGAAAAAGAAGTAGAATTTAAGCGCACACATAGCAGGGCTTCTTCTGCACACTATCAGGTGCAAAAAGCGCATTTATGGCCGATCGAGGTGCGGCGCAGGAATTGCTTATATAAAAGCAAGGAGGGCACAGATATGCAGGACATGAACCTCAACCGCGCGGGGCTTGAGCAGGATAAGGGCACGGACAGCACCTCGCTGCTTTTTGGCATCCAGGACCCCGACAAGCTTGAAGCTTTTGAGAAAAAACTTTCTTCCTGCATCTTTACCACGGACCTGCTCAAAGAGGCTGTGGAAAAAATGGTCTCTTCCGCGCTTGAGGCGGAGTTCGGCAGCGCGATAAGCAAGGGAAAACACTACAGGAACATGCTTGGAACTATTTCCTGCGGCATTCTTCAAGACCCGGAACTTCGCAGACAGGCCCTTATAGTAATAGACAGGTTCGCAAGATCACCGGAGCTGAATGCATGACACAGACAAAGCCTGCTGTTCTAGTTGTGGACGACGAATCCAGCATCAGGGAATCCTTTTCGCTGATACTATCTGACGACTATTCGGTCTTTCTTGCGGCAACCGGAGAGGCTGCCGTAAAAAAGGCCGCCGATCAGAACATCGACATCGTGTTCCTGGACATAAGAATGCCAGGAATGGACGGGATAGAAACCCTAAAAAGGCTAAAAGATATCAACTCCTCCATGGAAGTGGTCATGGTGACAGCCGTAAACGATGTGGCGCAGGCAAGCCAGGCGATGCTGCTGGGAGCAAATAATTATATAGTAAAGCCTTTTGATGTGGATCAGATAATAAGGATGACCAAAGGCCTGATCAAGAAAAGAAGGAACAAAGAGGAGTTTAGGCAGATCATGGCCCGATCCAAGAGCCTTGAAGTCAGCGGGCTTGTCGGGACAAGCTTACGGGCAAAAAAAGCTTCTCAGGTGGTCGAGTCCCTTGCCTTAAGCGACGGACCTGTTCTGATAGTCGGCAGCAGCGGTACAGAAAAAGAGCTCGCCGCCCGTCTTATACACGCAAAAAGCTCAAGAAAGACCTTCCCTTTTATCAAGTTCGATGTCCCGTCGGGCGCAGATGCTTCGCATCTCTACACCATTTTGTTCGGGTCTTCAAAGGGAGCCTTTGTTGATGCTCTCAGCAGCGGCAAGGGTCTTTTCGAAAAAGCCTCGGGAGGCACTCTTTTCATAAACAACCTGCAGAACTTGCCAAAAAGCGTTCAGGAAGACCTTCTTTCGACCATCAAGGGAAAAAAATCCCGCAAGCTGGGAGCAGCAGCGGTATCCGGCCACGACACAAGGATAATATTTGCCTGCAGCAGAGACCTTAAGGCCTTTATAGGCGAAGGTATCCTTATCCCGGGCCTTGATATCTTTGCCACTGAAGAAATAATATCGCTCGCAGACCTCAACGAAAGGCCCTCTGACATATCCGCTCTCTCGTCCCAGTTGATCGAGGAGTGCGCCGCTTTGTCCTGCCTGGACAATAAAGCTATTTCCGAAAACGCTATATCCTGTCTTCAGAATTACGGATGGCCAGGCAATTACATCCAGTTAAGGAACGTTCTCTGCGGCGCCCTGCTCAGGTCCGCCTCCGGAGAGCTCGCCACTCTGGACCTGCCTCTTTCGGTCCTGTGCCAGGGGACTTCTTTACACGGACAAAAGGATAAAGCATCTTTGTCTTTCGACTCACTGACGGAAAAGTTCGAGAAGGATTTCATTTTCAGGGTCCTTAAGAGGTCGGATTTTGATCTTGACAGCGCCTCGGACCTTCTGGGGATGACCAAAGCCTCGCTTTCTTCAAAGATCGAGACGCTGGAAATTAAGTAGTTTGCGCCTCGACGATAATTCTAAAACTACCGGTCTGATTGCTCTGATTATACCTAATGCCATACACGGCTGCAAGAAGCGAAATATTGGGCGGCTTGGTCGCAAGAAATAATGAACGGGCTTTGCTCCTCCCACACCCTCCGCAAAGCCCTATTGCGTTTGACGAGGATGAAAAGAATCTATCCCCGAAGGAGCCCAATCCATATATTCTTCGCCAAAATATTTGCTTGGAAATAGCTGAATAATATCTGTGCCACAAAGAATCCAAGTGGACAAAAACTCATTCGGACATTTTGCCCTAATTGCAACTATGTCCGGCCTTCCTTCGAAGTTTGCATACACGAGCAAATGCGGTATAGGTCTGTAGTTTTTTCTAATCTTTTTCTCTACCGCTTCAATAATCCAATCAGGCCCTTCCTGACTACATTTGGCAGGCCTATATTCTCTTAAGATTTCCGTTTTGTCTCTATACTCTTCACTTCGCTTTCGATTAGGCTTCATAACTTCAGTAAACTCATATTTTAATGTATCAGAACCAATTTTAATTTCAAAATCAGGAAATTCCTCGAGAATTCCAACTTTAGATCCCGGATGACTTCTTGATAACGCAGAACAGAATACGGAAGCGGCCCATGCTTCTCTCATTTTCTGATATTCGGTTTTTGGCGAACTAAAAAATACTTTTTCGGATGCGCTGTCAATTTTATTGTCAATACCGTTAAGCAGATCAATTGGTAAAAAGAATGTGTTTGTCTCAACATTCATCTTGCTTGTCTTGTCTGGGGGTTGGTCATACTTGCGCATCATTTTCTAATTTTGCAATCACTATTTTATTTATACATACAATATTAGAGATGAGTTGTATGTAAACATGAAGGGCCCTAATAAACTCGTTCTTCATAAGTTCGTATAACACTGGGATACTTTCCCATTCATCATGAATATCCTTTGTTCCTTCGGAACGATGAGCATACTTTCCGTAAAGAAAAACATTAAAAACATCTATAACCTTTAAACTGATACTGTTTACGGTAAGCATTGCAAAACTATTCTCAAATTCTTCTCTTTCTTTTAATATATTCACGTATTCATCTTTTTCAGATTTATCAACGTTCTTGGATTTATAAACATTTTGCAATTTATCTATTTTCAAAGAATCATTCTTCTGCAAAAACTTTCGAATGTCGTTAACAACTGCTTTTATCGACTCCTCATCAGGAGATCTCAGCTGCACAGATGTCCCTTTGTCTCTCTCCCAATTAATAGACACTCCCGTATTTTGAAGTTTTTTGATAAAGCTGTGAGCAAAGAGTTCTTCGGCATTCTTATTAAAATCATTTAGCTTTTTAAAAATGTCTTCTTTTTCCATTGTCCCTTTATTTTGTGACTTCTTAAAACCTAACAATCAATTTGTTTTACATTATGTATCGGTCAAGAATATACTATATCTACCTCTAACAGACACCTTCATTAACGCACGAAACAAATCCATTCTTGAAGGCCTTCTTTTTAGTGCCTGTATATATGGGGCGCCGCCCGCGCTAAGACATTGCTCATCTTGATATGAAGGGTGTCCTGCATCCTGCAACTTATAACAAATAAAACCAGGTAATTTTGTATTTAAAATATACATAGAAAATAATCCGGCCACGACTATTTTAAATGCAACCCACAACAGCAGCAAATAAAACAATGATAATCCCCATGGCTTGGGAATGAAAAGAAAAATAACACCAATGAACAGCTCCCTCGAAGTAATCATCTCTTTTCTTCCACCTTTACCTTTTGTCCTTACATTGTATAGAGTCATAATCAGAAAGAATTTCTTTGCACAACGACTGGATGTTGCAACAACATTCGCCAACCATATTTGTCACCATTAATTTATCCTGATTCTTAAACTCATAAGCTGGTATTCGAAACACAACAGATTTAACCTCCTCATCATCTGGTCGCGCACAATAAGCATGGCTCGATGCATTAGGATGCACTATTTCGGAAATATTATCATATTGCTCTCTCAGTTTCGTAAATGTCTTCGTTGCTCGATCAATACAAGTTAATATATTTGTTGCTTGATATTGACTATTGCTCTTTTTTGACCCTAAAAGGAGATGGGATGTTTCCTCGTTATATTTGATGAGTGAAGATGATTGTTTCAATTTTTCCATAGAATAATACATATATCCCAAAGTCTCAAATAAACCTCTTAGCATATTAAAGGCTGTTATAGGCCGGCTATTATCAATAGCCCAAATAGCTGATTCTGTGAGCTCATATGTTCGATTTAGCATTCCGATGAGCAATAATGTATGAAAATAACAATTGCTGTCTTTTTGCAAAATATTAAGGACAATATCTTTCATCCCATTCAGCAACAATTTAATTTCCTCTGTGTTTTTAAATTTGGGCTCCTCTGTCACTTGTTTTCCTCCACCACCCTTATCTCCTCCTCCGTCAGCCCATACAATTCATAAACCAGCCTATCTATCTGATTATCAATAATCTCCATTTTCTGCTGATAGTGCTTCTTGTCGTTTTCTGATTTGGCAGATTTACACTTTTTTTGCGTTTCGAGCATCTGGACAACTAAAGCATCCATTTTCTTCTCAAACCTGTCTGTTTTTAAAGAGGATGCTATTGGCAACTGTACAAGATATTGGTATATAAACCTCAAATATCCTCCGCGAAATACTGCAGATAAGTGCTTATAGAAGAAAGTCATCAATTTGGAATTTAATATTCCCAACAGCCTTTTATCATCAGACACAATAATATAAGCGGTATTAACACAATAGATTTCCCCTGTTGGATCGTAGGCAAAATTGCCCCTCAAAGAAATATCTGGCAATAAGAATTTCGGTTTTTTAAATTCATTATAATAGGCGCATTTACGAAGCTCCCACCAATAATCTCCTTTATCATACCTGGCTTTAGCCTGATTTTCATATTCTTTAAGGTGCCTTGACACGGATGGATATGTGCTGCAAAAATAGTTCTCCGCATTTTTAGCACCACGATTTCTATTTGTCCATCCGTTAGGTATAAGGATCAAATATTTGTCTGTTTCTAAATTCTCATATCGTTTTATATCTCTCCCTGCCAACAAGGGCTTAATAATTTCCGCACTTTTCGGGTCTTCCTTAATAAGCCGGTTTTTTGTGTCCTCATTAATAACAAAGGCTTCATTAAGTCCTGTTAAGACGCCCCTATATATTTTATTGTTAACATATTCACCAAGAGAAACTCCGGATTTTCTTAATTTATCAAGCAATTGACTCGTTTTTTTATCAACCAAAGCCCACCCGTCAGTAGATAGGTCAGACAAATCAACAACAAAGCAATTATCTTTAGCATATTCTGAAAGATCGGAGAATTCTAAGCTTGTGACATTTACTGCCGCAATAGTTTTATGCACAGCTCCTTTCTTTACTTTTACAACACAAGGATATGTTGTCGCATTTTCAAATACTCGAAGATCTCCAAAGTCAACAATTTCCGACAACCCACTATTCTTTAAAAAATTTCTTAACAAAGAACCGTAATTAGCACGCATCCATTTATTTGCCACAATATACGAGAAAAGACCAGCATTTTTTAGCAGTCCAACACCTTTTTCTATGAAGTATGAATAAAGGTCCGCAGCTCCTTGATAAACTTGATAATGAGCTTCAAAATATTTTTTAAATTCCGAAAGTGATTCTTGCCGGACATACGGCGGATTCCCTATCACACAATCAAATCCGCCTTTGTCCATTATCTCTCCAAACCCCTTAATCTTATCGTTCCAATCAAATGTATTGATCTTTTTCATTTCCTCACTGTCAAAAAGAGAAAGGTTCTTGTCCTTGTAAAAGTCCGGACCTATCAAGGAGTTTCCACATTTAATATTGCCGGACAAATTAGGGAGCAATTTCTCCTGGCTGTATTTAAACAGCCTGCCCGCGCTTTCATCTCCTTCGCCTTCAAGCAGTTTAAGCATCAGAGACAGTTTTGTCACCTCAACAGCCTGGGCGTCAATATCAACACCAAAAATATTGTTCAAAAGTATATCCTGTTTTTCTTTTATAGTAAGGCGGAATGAACCGTTTGCGGCCTGCCATACCCGCCCGTCTTTTAACGCCTTGGCGCGGTTAGCTGGCTTTGTATAATAAGCAAGATGATGAGTCATTAGACAGTTATAGGCTCCGAGAAGAAAAGATCCGGAACCGCACGCGGGGTCAAGTATTTTCAGCCTTTCTATTTCCTTTGGCGTAGCACCCTTTATCTTTTCACCAACAGTATTCTTGACAATGTAATCGACTATATATTTTGGTGTATAGTAGACTCCGCCTGCTTTCCTTACTTCCGGTTTTTCTTCAACCTTGGCCTGGTGCCCTTCCGTAAGCCGTATGGTCTTTCCCAAGAATTGCTCGTAAATATTGCCCAGCATTTCAATAGGGAGCACTGCTAAAGCATACGGACAATCAGGATAATATATCCCGGTGATGATCTCTTCCAAAACCTTATTTTCTATTGCGAGCGAGTCGATCGCAATATCACTTTTAAACAACTCGCTGTTGTATTTCCTGTTTGCCCGCTCAAAACACAAAACCAAAGCCGGATAAATGCGCTTTTCCTTTGTGACCTTGAGAAGTGTCTCGGAGTTTTCAATGCCCCTATCTTCCGCTATCCTCAAGAACAAGATCCTGTCGATGATTTTCTGTACCGCAAGATTTAATTGGTCTATCTCTAGTTTAAGGTTGTTGATCGCGATATTCTTGGCAAGCAGGCTCCGCCAGTCTTCGATCATTTTTAGGAATTCTTTGTCAACCTCATAAGCGCCTTTGGGAAGCTTTGTACCCAGATAATCCTTTAGACTGCCCTTCTGCACATTTTCTTTCGCGAATAATTTATAGATATCATCGAATTTCTCAGCATACTCCTCATATCTACAGTAAAAGAGAAGCGCCTTGCGCGAACCGTCTTTCTTGTTTGGTTTAATTCTTGTGTCATATATCGCGAACTCTTCAAAATCCGTTAGTATCGATACAGGGAGTTTGGCTGTATAGCCGTATCTTCTTATCTGATATGCGGGGTCAATGGATTCTTTAATATTTACTCCGGGTTTCTTGGCTTCAACAAAGAATATTCTGTCACCCTTTACCCTGAAGCAATAATCCGGAGCTTTTTGTTTTCCCTGAATTTCTATGGAATCCTCTACAACAACTTCTCTGGCATCTTCCGGCAGGCCTTCTTTATTATTGATATCCCAGCCTAAAAGCTTAAAGAAAGGATTAATAAAATCCTGACGTACTCGGGCTTCCTTATAATTTAATTGTTTGTATTCCTCAAGATTCCGCTTAAATCGCTCAACCAACTCCAATATCTCTTTTGGCGCGCTCATGTTTGATATGATTATACTATCTAACAATTGATTAAGAAAGGAGGTAATCAAAAAGATAAAATTAATGACAATGGCAATATATGTGAGTATAATATAAAAGAATTAAAGATGAATAAGGATATTATTTCAAAAATAAGCGGTTTTCAAGTAACCTCCGATAAAATGAGATTAATTGAGGAGTTTTTTGCCAACAATGTTCAAAACTACATAAATTTTGTAAGCGACTTCAAGATCAAGGTTGAAAACAGCCCAAACTACAGTTCATCATCACAAGATACCTTAAATAAAGCTACCTTTAATATTGTAAAAACAGGCCATGAACTTGAACAATCTATAGTCCACAAGCAAACCATCATCGAGATCAAAGAGCTGTTCCGAAAACTAATTTATCCGTATATGTCGCAAAGCATTATTATGAAAAGAGCTCTTGATAAGCCAAGGGGCTATCCTGGGGATTATATGATGCTCGAATACATTTATGATGATAAAGCTGTCTCTTCCGGTCTTGGAATGTATTTTGACTTGGGATTTCTAAGAAGCCGTCTCACAATGGCCGTTAGGGACAGAAAAGACATGATGAGAGTTGTTCTGCAAAACATTATAAAAAAACGGGACAAATTGAACATATTGAATCTTGCCAGCGGTTCAATCAGGGAGATAAGAGAATTAAGCCCGGATCTTCTGAATAATATTTCGAATTTGACTTGCGTTGATTTTGACAGTGAAGCCCTTGAGTATTCAAAAAGTAAATTAAAAGGTATTAATGCATCTTTCTTACAAAAAGACCTTGTTGACATGGTAAAAAAAGGTGACAGATCGTTGATAGAGAATAGTGATCTGATCTATAGCATAGGATTAATAGATTACTTTCCGGACCGTATGTTGTTAAAACTCATCACCTTGATACTATCTGGAATGAAATCCGGCAGCAAATGCGTATTAACGATCAAAGATGTGGATCAATATAAGCCGATTCAGGAAGACTGGCTTACCGATTGGAAGTTTGTGCCCAGAACAGAGGATGATATCGTACGCCTGATAAAGAAAGCTAATATCCAGGATATTGATATCTCACTTTCAAGAGATGATAGTAAAGTTATTATCTTCTTTGAGATTACAAAAAAGTAATGACAAACAACCTAAACATTACACTTATCAAAGAAACAAAACTAATATTGGCATTCTTAAAAGAATACAAAGACAAATTAGATGCCATGGATAAGGCCGATGTTCAAAAAGATGCCGAGGCTTATCTGTTGACCATTTTTCCCGGATTCAAAAAAACAATGGATGAACACTTTTCAAAAACATCGTCAATATTTGACAACATAAAAGATAAAACTGAATACAAGGACAATCAGGATTATTATATAAAAACATTGTGGGATTACTTGTATTTTCCGAAAATCAATAAACATATTTATGATAAGCCCTTTGGGTATCCTGGCGATTTCGTCCTGATGAACTACATTATTGATTATCAGGATAAGTTTATCGGCGAATCGTCGTTCGAAAAGCTGATCAACTATTATTCGGTAAAGTCGCCTTTTTGTTTATCAAATGTTGCCAGAAAAGAATACCTTAAGTCGATAATAATTAGCACGATTTCAAGATATAAATCGCCCGGCATAACAAGTGTGGCCAGCGGATCGATCAGAGAATTATTGGATATTTCAGGGGAACACCCCCACATTAATGAATTTAACTGCATTGATTTCGAGCCGAAGGCATTCGAATACATAAAGAATGAACTGAAGCGTGATTCGTTCAATAACAAAATAAAGATGAATTTCATCCTAAAAGACATCATTAAAATGATTAAAACGAGGGATATTGGATCATTGCTCAAGCCCCAAGACCTGATCTATTTTTCCGGAATATTCGATTACCTGCCGGACAGGATAGCTAAAAAGGTGTTTACCACTTTCTATTCGCTCTTAAAAGATGGCGGAACTATGCTGATCTGCAATTGCTCAAAAAAGAACAAGAAGCTTCATTCGTATTATGAAGTATTGGGGAAATGGGAAATGATATACCGCGATGAGGATGACTTGATTGATATTATTTCTGACGCCCACGTAAAAAAACATCGTTTTGATTACCCAAAAAACGGGAAATGTTACAATTTCCTGGTTATTGAGAAATAATAATGTTATCGGCTTACGCATATACAAATCTATTTAGCGCCGCTCTGTCGATTATTTTGGCCATATTCGTTCTTGTTAAATCGCGTCCTTTGACACAGGATAAAACATTTTTTGTTTTCATGCTTTTGTCAATATCTGCCTGGTGCTTTGGGATATTCGGGCATGCGCTGTCCATCGGTTACATCAGTGCGTATTCGTGGTCGCTGTATTTACATCGATTTGCATTTTTTATTCCCGTTTTCTATTTCATTTTTGTCTATTTCTTTATTAATTCCAAAAGCCTGATCTTTAGAGTTTTGATCTATATAAATATATTGATCTTATTGTTGCTGGAATATTTGTCATTTCTTTATCCATCATCAATAGTATCCTATGTTTCGAGCATGTCTTTATTTCAATTCTTTCCGAGGGCAGGCATTTTATATAGCCTTTATGTCTGGCAGTTTGCTCTTTCAATACTGATCGCATCTGTATATTTGGCATTTGCGATAATAGGGCAGAAAAACAACATAGTAAAGCAAAGGAATCTCTACATATTGATAAGCACTTTGATTGGCTTTCCGTGTGCTGCTTCAACAATAATACCGATGTACAATATCAATATCTTCCCTCTTGGCAATTTTGGAACTTTCTTATTCGTCATTGTGTTGGTCTATTCAATGATGAAACATGAGTTAATGGATATTAAGCTTGTTATAACAAGAGCAATGGCCTACGGCTCTGTATTTTTTGTGATCATTCTTTCATTTATAGCTATCAATTTCATTCCTTTTCCTGACCGACTGTCGATAATAGCGAATGCGATTACCTGTTTCTTGTGGCTTTTCTTTGCGGACAAGCTGAGATCTTTGATTCAAACGCCCCTCCAGGAAAAATGGATAACCGGTTGGTATGATTCAGGCAAGCTATTGAACAGAATATCTCAAAAGCTGGTGCCGGTTGTTGAAAGAACTGAAGTTTTCGATCTTATCTCCGATGAATTAAAATCCACAATAAGAATAAGCAAGATCGATGTAAAGAAAGGAGAAAGCGGACAAACATATGACGATTTGGCGCAAACAAAAGAAGGTCTTGTGATTCCTCTTTCATCTTCTTCAGGACTTGAAGCGCTTATGATCCTTGGACCAAAAATATCCGAAGATCCATATGACGATAGAGATCTCACGCTGTTCAGAATACTTATGAACCAAGCGGTCCTCATATTCGACAGAATAAAGCCTTATGAGCAAATCAAACATGAATTCGGTTCTACACAGAAAAAGCTATTTGAAACGGAGAAAATGTTGTCCCGCTCCGCTCGCTTAGCCTCACTCGGAACATTAACCGCGGGAGTTACTCATGAAATAAGAAACCCTCTGGCTGTCATAAGGTCATCGACCGAGGATATTTCAAAAGTAGATCAAAACAAAGACAGCATTAAAACATTTCAAACCCTTGTCTTAAAGCATGTTGACAGGATCGCCGGAATTGTGGACAAAATGCTTTATCTGTCAAAATCCAAGGCAGCCGTTAATAAAGAGATTGATATTAATAAATTTATAGAACAGTATATTGTCGGATTGGTTTCTTCAAAGAATACGGAACTTCTGACCCAACTTAATCCTGTCCCAAATGTTTTGGCTATTGAAGACGATCTTCATCAAGTACTGATCAATCTGACTAGCAATGCGATAAAAGCAATGCCTAACGGCGGAAATTTAACAATTAAGACTTATGAAACAAAAGAAAACGAATCCAGAAAGGTTGTTATTGAGGTTTCAGATACAGGGACCGGCATACAGCAGGAAAACCTTGAAAAGATATTCGATCCGTTCTTCAGCACCTGGGAGAACGGAACAGGTTTAGGATTAAGCATTTCTTATAAGATCATTGAAGAATTAAAAGGAAGGATCGAGGTCCAGAGCCAGGTCGGCAAGGGTTCAACATTCAAGATAATTCTGCCCGCGGTTTAATTAAACTATTTCAAAAAGCCCCGTTCTTTGCCCTTATCATGGACTTCGATCTTCATCTTTTCTATTTCCTGCTCACCACCGATAATTATTCTATCGAGAGTTGCAAATAATTCTTCTTCTTTAACAGGCTTTCTTAGATAAGCGAGCTTACGGGGTGTTCTCTTCCACTTCTCATCATCTTCCCAGGCGCTTAGGATTATGACAGGGATGAAAGACTTCATCTTATCCAGATTCAATTCTGAACTGCTCTTTTCATATTCTTCTTTCCTTATCTCCCATAGTTTTTCCAAAAATTGCATGCCATCCATTTCCGGCATTTTAATATCAAGAAGAATACATGCTATTCGGTTTTTGGGAATATCCAAAAACCATTTATTCTTTTCAATCTCAAGAAACGCGTCTTTTGCCCTATATACTGCTTTTGCATCATACTTTCCTGACAACCTGATCTTATTAACGATCATGTCCGCAAAGTCTTTTTCATCATCAACCATCAGTATCAAGGGCTTAAACATTCTTATTTCTCCTTACAAGTATCTCATCAGGAAAAGCGTAGAAATACATGCGTCTGCAAAATAGTATGATCGCCTTTATTGGCCCGGCAATAATGCCGAATAGAAACATAACCACAAACATCAATGCCGTTAAGATAGCAACATCAAAAGCGGCCCTTCTCGGAGAAGAAGGGGGTGTATTCTTTTTTCGTTCTCCGGTATCAGGATCTCTTGTCTCTTCTTCCCATCTGCCAACTTTTTTCAAAACAAGGTAATGTTTGTAAAGCTTTTTCTCCAGCAAATAGTCTTCGTAGAATTTTTGATAAAAGAGGATCGCATACCCTATCGGTCCTATTATCATCCCATAAACGACCATTAAAGGCAGCCATATCGGGACAAACAGGATCATTACAATAACAAATAGTGCTTTTGAAAGAGGCTGCATAATTCACATCCTTTATCTTGTCGGATAAATAATAGCAACATTATGCAGACAAAATCAAGTATTATTTTGACTTCTCTTTGTCGGGCGCACATTAGAGTGGGCGGTCATAAGGTAGCGCCCGCCATATAACGAAACCGCCCAATATTTCTTTAATATTTGCTGTGCTTGGCATTAGGTATAATCAGAGCAATCAGACCGGTAGTTTTAGAATTATCGTCGAGGCGCAGTTGATTTTCTTTACGAACTAATGTTCCGCAAAGTTTTCCTTCCGCAGTTTTTACCTTTTCTTTCCTATTTTCAAAAGTGTTATCAAGGCGGCTTGGGGCTGGGTGGCGGCAGCCCCAAGCCGCAGAAAGCTGCTCTTCCTAGCGCAATTCTTTTTTCTTATCGCCATTTAAGAAGGCGGGCTCGTAATTGGCGCTGTCCAACAGTGCTACTTCTATTGCCTCTTTAGAATAAATTAAAAGATGTGCCTTTTGTGCTGAAAAATATTGTCCTCTCCCTGTTTTTCCAGTTTATCATTTCCCCGCTTTTCGCTGTCAAGTTGGGACCGATCTGCTCGGTCCCAACTGCTCCAGTCAGCTTCGACTCGCCTTCACAACAATGAAACATATAGCTCCGGCTCGCTCAGCCTCCTTCCGCCCCTTCGGGTGACAGCGGCGGGGAAATGATCCTTGATTCTCAAGGAGGTATCATTCATGTCTATTCATCATTTGGCCGGGGTTGTTGGGTCCCGTTCTCTTCCGGCTCGCTTTGCTCCGCTCATTGATCAGGTTGTGTCTTTGCTTCTGGCTCGCGGGTTTGATGTGGCTTCTGGCGGCGCCGTGGGCGCTGATCAGTTTGCTTTGTCAGCTCTCCTTGGTTGCGGCGCTTCCTATCGCGGCGTTATTCATTCGGCCTGGTCTTCTATTTCGGGCTTCCCCTCCCAGGTCCGCGCTGATGTGGTTCAGTTCATTGCGGCCGGGGGTCGCGTGGTTTGGGGCTCTGCTTCTGCCGGTTCTCCACGCTCTGTTGCCGTTTCTGCTCTTCTTGGCCGCAATAGGCGTTTGGTTTCCGTGTCCTCTGTCGTTGTTGCTTTCCTCCACGGTCCTTCGCGCGGTTCTCTTTACACAGTTCGTCAGGCTGTTTCCCGGGGCGTTCCTGTCATTGTCTTTCTTTGCGGCGGCGGGGCCTGTTTGCCGCCTGATCTGGTTAGTTGTTGTCATATTTTCAACGGGGAGGTATAATCATGTCAGAAATAAAGGTTTCACAATGTTGTGAGCATTGTTTATACCCTTTACATTGTAATAGCCAGAAAAAAGCAGAATGCCCAAGTTTTCTAAGCTACATCGGTTCCCTACACTTGTCCAATGCTCACCGGAAGTTAATTACAGAGCTTAAGAATTTATTAACCAAGGGATCAAAATATTCCTGCGAAAGGAGAATAAGTGTATGAAAGCCGCTATCTATACGAGAGTTTCAACCGACGGGCAGGCCGAGGTCGAGTTTAATTCTTGTGAGACGCAGGAGATCAAGATCAGGTCGTTCATATCAAGCCAGAATGATCTTGATGTCTATAAAGTCTATTCAGATCAAGGCTATACAGGAGCCAATACTGACCGGCCTGCCCTCCAGGAGATGATCGGCGATATACAGAATGGGAAGATCAACCTTGTTATAGCGTATAAAATCGACCGCTTAACAAGGTCGCCTAAAGATTTTTATCAGCTTATTGAGATCTTTGAGCAATATAATGTTAGCTTCATATCTGTTACAGAAAGATTTGACACATCTACCCCATCCGGAAGGCTTTTGAGGAATATAATGCTTACTTTTGCCCAATTTGAGCGTGAACTCATCAGCGAAAGAATAAAAGACAAAATGTTTGAACGCGCCAAAAAAGGCTTTTGGTGCAGCGGGGTTACACCTTTCGGCTATAGGAGAGAAAACAAAAGGCTGGTAATTGAACCGAGGGAAGCGGATATTATTCGGACCATATTTGAAACTTTTGTTTCAACAGGGGTTTTGGCTGAAGTATATGAGCTATTAAAACGTAAAAAGATGTTTGGCAGGAATGGACTGCCTATACTTAAAACCTGCATTTCTTACATCTTGAGATCCACAGTGTATATGGGAAAAGTCAGGCATAACGGGATCTTTTATAAGGGCTTGCATGAGCCGCTCATTTCAGAAGAGCTTTTTCAGGAAGCTCAATTGCTTTTTAAGCCGCTCAATAAAAAAAGCAAAGTTTTTAACTACACATTATTCCCGGGATTGGTCAAGTGTAAAGAATGCGGCTCGATTATGACATCAGTTTTTACAAACAAATTCAGCAACGGTAGACGGGTAAGGTATTTTTATTATCGCTGCACATCAATAGTTAAAAGAGACAGATCATTCTGCGACATTAAGCAGGTAAGCTCCGACAGATTAGACTCCTATATCGTTGATAATCTCGATAAAATAGCCAAAAATCAGCAATACCTGGATAGTTTGATCTTTATGCTCAATAATCAGGCCAAGGGTAGGCAAATTGGGGTCGAACCAAACGGGGACGGCTCTTTTTATACCTCCGAAAGAGTGCGCGAGATCATAGGAAAGATCGTTTCCGCCTCAAAACTTCAAGGCAATGTTGAAAAGAGGGCTGTCATAAAAAGGCACATCAAGGCATTAATTTATTCAAAAGAGGAAATAGAAGTATCCCTGTTGTACAGCGCAAATGACTCGCCCGCATTCGAAAATGGCCCTAAGAAAAAAGAATTGAGCACGGAAGACCATCAATCGGCGGCTTGGGTCTGCCGCCACCCAGCCCCAAGCCGCCGTGATAACACTTTTGAAAATGAAAAAGGAAAGTTAAAAACTGCGGAAGGAAAACTTTGCGGAACATTAGTTCGTAAAGAAAATCAACTGCCTGGAGCCGGAGTCGAACCGGCACGGGATTGCTCCCAACGAATTTTAAGTCCGTCGCGTATACCAATTCCGCCATCCAGGCGTTTTCATTTTAAGCCTATGACCCTGTAAGGGGTTTCCCCTTTTTTAACTAAGCCCAGTTTCTTTCTCGCTGCCAGCTCGATACAGGCGCTGCTACTTAGCTCCTGCGCTTTTTGCCTCAACTGCTTTGACAGGGCCTTTTCCTTATCAAGGTTCTTTTCTATAAGAAGGTTCTCCCTTTCCAGGCCGGAAAGAGTTCTCGTGTCCCTGAGCAGAACAAAAACAAAATAGGAGATCAGCACCAGCAGAAGGACAAAAAAAAGCTCCGGCTTTCTTTTTTTCCATTTCATTTCAGTCTGTCAAGCATCTGACGGGCATACTGGCTGTTGCCGTCCAGATAAAGCGCCTGTTCAAATTCCTCTATGGCCCTGTTTCTGTCCCCTGCTTTAAGGTAGTAATCCCCCAGCCCTGTATGAAGGACCGGATTCGAAGGGTCTATCATAAGGCCGCTCTGCAGCACAGAAAGGGATTCCTGGCTCCTGCCTGTCCGGAACAAAACTTCGGCCTTTCCCACAAGCGCCTGTACGAATGACGGATCCTTTGCCAGCGCCGTATTGAACAATTCAGCTGCCCTGGCATTGTCCCCGGCCCTCAAGTGGATATTTCCTGCAAGGGTAAGCATAGACGCATTATCGGGATTAAGACTAAGAAGCCTGTCATAAACAGCCAGAAGCCCTTTAACATCGCCCTTCTTTAGATAATAAGAGCTGACCGCCTTGCTTACATCTTCCATGGTCGGATTGGCCTCAAAAGCTTTTTCAAGGAACCCCATCGCCTCTTCCTCTTTCCCCTCTATCTGGGCAAGGACCGCTAGGTTCTGGAAAGCCTCTGCATAGTAAGGGTCTACTTTCAAAGCCCTGCGGCTCAGGTTTTTTGCTATTTCTGCCTGTTCCTTTTGTCCGGTTTGAGCCAGGAAAAGCCGCGCCCTTCCCATCATATAAAAGTTGTCTGCATTGTAAGGGTCCACTCTCGAACCTCTTTCCAGCACTGCTATGGCCTCTTTCATCGCCTCAGGATCTCCGGAGCCTCCTGCCGTGTTCAGTATGGTTATCCCATAATTGGTGTAATAGCCGCCTTCAAAGGGAGAAAGCGCTATGGACTTTTGGTGCTCCCTTACGGCTCTTTGATAATCGGACCCCGAAATTATCTTTGCGGCTTTAAAATGATAGTCCGCTATATAAGGAATGAACGAAGCCAGCGCAAGAAAGACCGCAACGGCCCAGATAGACAGCAGAAGAACTGTTTTAAGAGCGCTGTCTTTTATCTTAATATCCAAATTGCGGGGATTTCCGGAAGAAACACCGGCTACCGCGCCAAGGAGCACCCAAAAAAGCGAGCCAATGGCAACAACGCCGAAGCTGAACTGGTTCTGCACTATATAAGAGAGGATAGCAGCCAGGCAGGCGCCGACCAGAAGGGATGTCTCATCCCTTTGTTCCAGTTTTTTTAAGCCTGCATAAAAGACGCCCCCCAGGAACCAGGCATATATGAAAAGAGAAAGCATCCCTTTTGTTATGGCTGTATCAAGGATCTCGTTATGGCAACGGTCCTGCTTCACATGAAAGCCTTCCTTGAACCTGAACTGAGAGGTCTCGTATTGCGGGAACATCATCTTTATGACCTCAGGCCCGAGCCCAAGGACGGGCCGCTCCGCCATTACGGCAAACGCGCTCTTCCAAGTCTCCAGCCTGGAACCCGCGGCAGACCTGAACTCTATTCTTGAAGGGCCTCCCTCTGCCGCGCTCAGGCTTACCTCCTGCCTTATCCTGTTCATCGGAGAGAACCTGGAAAAGGTGAACATTGAGACAAGCACGATCAGCATCACTGCAGATATTACTGAAAGTTCCTTCCATTTGGAAAAAAGCAGCTGCCTGCCCGCAAATACCAGGACAAGAATACCTCCGCACAAAAGCCCCAGAAGCCCGCCCCTGCTTTGGGTGAACAGCACCGAGATAAAGGCTAGCACCATCGAAAAGGCGACAGCCGCCTTAAGGAGCCTGCTGTCAAGCTCAGGGCTCCTAAAAACGAAATAGATAAGAAGACTGAACACGCAGGCAAAGGCCAACACCCACATGACCGGAGCCGTGATCCCGTCAACACTAAAGATCATGTAGACGAACAGGAGCAGCGCCGCCGGAAAAGAAAGGAATATCCTTGCCTGGAACAGGATCTCTTCCCAGTTTATTATAAGCGCCGGTTTTTTGCGCTTTTGGTTCTTGCCTGCTTTCTTTAAGGGGACATTCTCTTCTTTAAAGAACGGAGCATGCCGGCGCTGCGCAAAAAGGAGTATGCCCATCCCCAGCATAAATGACATGTCAAGGTAAGCCGCAAGAAAGTTGGGTTGGCCTATGGTCGAGATAACCCTTTCATTGGTAATTACTCCGCCCCAGACAAAGGGGTCCAGCCCCATCCTCTGTATCATGCCGTAAACCGACATGAGGGCTCCCGATGACACGGCGCACACGATCAGTTTTTTGAGCATTCCCTCGGCATTAACCAGATTTGACGCCAGGAAAAACAGCACTACATAATTTCCTATGGTTATAAGGCCTTCATACCTGCCATAGGACCCGAAAAAACTGACATAGACATTAATGGAAAGCAGCGTAGCCGCTGTGCAGGCAAGGAAATATGTAAGCGCCGGGATATCGCTTAAGGTCCTTGTGAACCTTCCGCCGTTGTCAAGCAACAGCCTGGTGGCCCACAAAGCAAGAATTACGGCCGTAAAGGAGCGGATCAAAGTGGCCTTGCTCAGGGAAAAGACTATGCCGATGCTCCTGTCAAAGAAGAGCGGAGCGCAAAAAAGCAGTGCAAAGAACAGGAGTTCTATGGCCAACGCGATGTGCTTTGAATGTTTATGGGGCATTTTTTAGATTATAACATCCCGAAATACCAATTCCAAATAGTACTTCCAAACAGCAGGGCCGCGCAGGCTCCCGCCGCAATAGCGGGGCCGAACGGCACCTTGTCCTGTCTTTTTTTGACGCCCGAAATAAGAGCAGGAATAAGGAACAGGAGCGCAGAAAAAAAAGCCAGATAGACGGCAAGGACGATCCCCTGCCATCCCAGCAAAGCTCCGGCCGCGGCAGAAAGTTTTACGTCCCCTCCCCCCATCGCTTCTTTCCTGTAGATAAGGCTGCCTATCCGGTATATTGCATACATCATCAGGAAGCCCGCTGCGGCCCCGTAAACAGAGAACAAAAGGCTGTTTTTGACCGCGAGGCCGTAAAACAACCCCAGCACCGCGCACGCAAGGCTGACGGAGTCAGGCAGTTCCATGGTATCAAGGTCGATAAAGGCAGCCGCGGTGAGAAGACAAACAAAGATGATAGAGAACCCAAATTCTATTCCCAAACCGAACCTCCAAAGACAGAGGCAAAAAAGCAAAGCGGTCAGGCCCTCTACCACCGGATATCTTGGGGAGATCTTAACTCCGCACCCGGCGCACTTTCCGCGCAGCAGCAGCCAGCTAAGGACCGGAACCAGCTCCAGAGGACCAAGGCGCCTGCCGCATTTTACGCACGATGAAGGAGGAAACACCACAGATCCGCCCCTGGGCAGCCTGTAAATGCATACGTTCAAAAAACTCCCGACCAAAAGCCCGAACACGCCCATTATCAGGTATTCCATTGGATAAATGATAGCACAACACTTCAAAGAAATGACTAATGACTAATTAAGGAAGAACATTATAGTGATGACGCGAAGCGTCGCATTAATTAGTCGCTAGTGGCATTAGTTATTTGTCATTTGCTTTTTAATCGGGTTATTATATAATGCAGAATAAAGGAAGGTGCATTAATGCCGGCAGAAAGAAAATCCCTCGGGGAGATACTGGTAGAAAAAAAGGTGATCAGCGCCCATCAGCTGGAGCAGGCACAGAAAGAGGCGCTGAAAACCGGAGAGACCCTCAGAAAGGCACTGGTCAGGCTTAATCTTGTAAAAGAACAGGACATAATATCCTTTTTTGAGCAGCAGTTGAACATACCCTACATTGATCTGGCCAACTACATAATAGACCCCAAGATCCTGTCCCTGGTCCCGGAGGAGTTCGCCAAAGAAAGGCAGATAATACCTTTATTTAAGACCGGAAATATTGTCACCGTAGCCATGGTGGACCCTCTCAATGTCATGGTGCTGGACGAGGTCCGGGCAAAAACAGGGTGCATCGTCGAGCCCGTAGTGGCGGGTGAATCCGAGATCAAAAAAGCGCTTAACCAGTATTTTGGCGTGGGCACCTCGATAGACGACGTCGTAAAAACCATAAGCTCCGAAAAACTGGAGATACAAAAGACTTCTTCGGAAGAAGAGATATCCCCGGAAGAAATGAGGCTGGCCGCGGAAAAGGCACCCATAGTTAAACTGGTGAACCTCATCGTGATGGAAGCGATCAGGGGCGGGGCCTCCGACATCCACATAGAACCGGAAGAAAAATTCCTGAGGGTAAGATACAGGGTGGACGGCATAATGCACGAGGCCTCGCAGCTGCCAAAGAACCTGCAGGCCGCCGTTCTTTCCAGGATCAAGATCATGTCCGACATGAACATAGCGGTAAAAAGGAGCCCTCAGGACGGAAGGTTCAGGATCAATATAGAAAAGAACCTCGTGGACCTGCGCGTATCATCTTTCCCTACCATTCACGGGGAGAACATCGTTTTAAGGATACTGGACCCGGGAAGCGTGCTTATCGGACTGGAGGACCTGGGGTTTTATCCCGAAAATCTGGAGCAGTTCAAAAGCCTGATAGACAAGCCCTACGGCATCATACTCGTTACCGGACCGACCGGCTCGGGAAAAACCACCACCCTTTACTCAGCCCTGTCCACGATAAACTCCCCTGACAAGAACATCATCACTCTTGAAGACCCAGTCGAGTATCAGCTCCAGATGATCAGACAGGCACAGATCAATGTCAAGGCGGGACTTACCTTTGCCTCGGGCCTTCGGTCCATATTAAGACAGGACCCGGATGTGATAATGGTCGGAGAGATCAGGGACATGGAAACGGCCGAGATATCCATCCAGTCGGCGCTTACGGGGCATCTGGTCTTTTCAACGCTCCACACGAACGACGCTCCGGGAGCTCTGACCAGGCTGGTGGACATGGGGGTAGAGCCTTTCCTTGTTTCCTCTTCTGCTATCGGCATACTGGCGCAGAGGCTGGTACGGACCATCTGCCCGGACTGCAAAGAAAAGATCGCTCCCAGTCCCAAATTGCTCTCGGAACTCGGGCTTTCCAAGTCCGGCGCGGCCTTTTACAAAGGCAAAGGCTGCAAGAGCTGCAATAATACAGGTTACAAGAAACGCGTGGGGATCTATGAACTTCTGCTTATAGACGAAAAAATAAGAGAACTGATACTTCAAAAAGCTTCGGCGGACACCATCAGAAAAGCGGCCCAGGCGGCCGGCATGAAGTCCCTGAGGGAGGACGGACTCCGCAAAGTGCTTGACGGAAAGACCACTCTGGAAGAAGTCGCCAGAGTCACCAGAATAGATTAATGCCCCAATTCACCTACAAGGCGCTGGACAGCTCGGGAAAAAAGGTTAACGGCGCTTTTGAGGCCATAAGCTCCGATGCAGTGTTTGACAGGCTTTCTTCCTCAGGCCATACGGTCATATCAATATCGGAAAAAAAGGACGCTCTTAATCTCAAGGCGGTCGACGATTTTTTGATGGACCTTACAAAGGTCAAGATAGAAGAGCTGGTAATGTTCTCCCTGCAGTTGTCCAACATGCTGGGCGCCGGCATTTCACTTCCCATTGCCCTTACCACGATAGAAAAACAGACACAAAACCCCAAACTCAAAGCTGCAACAAAAAAGATCGCCGAGAACATAAATCAGGGAAAAACTTTGTCCGAATCCCTTGCCCAGCACAAAGGCATTTTTTCCAACCTTTTCATAAACATGATCGCGGCCGGGGAAGCAGGCGGCAACCTGGACGAAATACTTACCAGGATCTCGTCGTTCATAGAGCACGAAGCCGCGCTCAAACAAAAAATATCTTCGGCCATGATGTACCCTATGATACTGATGTTTGCCGGGATCCTTGTCGTAAGTTTTGTCGTAACGACCGTTATCCCGCCCTTTGTCAAGATCTTTGCCGATTCAGGAATGCCTCTGCCTCTTCCCACGCTTATGCTCTACAGCCTCAATCTCCTGATCAGGGCGTTCTGGCTGCCGGCAGCCGCTCTGCTGCTTGCTTTGTGGGTCGCCCTTAAATGGTGGAGCAAGACCCCTAAGGGAAAAATGATGATAGACTCGCTAAAATTGAGGCTCCCCCTCTGGGGTGACCTTTTAAGAAAAGTTGAGATCGCGCGTCTTACAAAAACACTCTCCGCGCTTTTATCCAGCGGCATACCTCTCATCCAGGCGCTTGAAGTAACGGAAAAAACTGTAGAGCTTGCTCCAATGGCTGAATCCATAAAGAACGTGGGAGGCTCCGTCGGCAAGGGCGAGAACATCAGTAAGCCGCTGGAATCAAGCCGGCAGTTCCCTCCAATGGTGGTACATATGGTAGCTGTCGGGGAAGAAACCGGCACTCTTGAAGTTATGCTCGGCAAGATAAGCGACTTTTATGATCTTTCCACTGAAATTACCATAAAAAAAGTGACCTCTTTGCTGGAACCGATCTTCCTTGTGGTCATCGGCGGCCTTGTCGGTCTTATCTTCGCGTCAATACTGCTGCCGATATTCGGAATGGTTAAAACGCTCCGCCGCTGATTTTGTTGATTTTTTGGACGATTGGGGTATAATAAAAATTTAAGGAGCCCAAATGGAGATAGACTCTATACTCAGGGAATGTATAGAAAAGGCGGCATCGGACCTTTTAATAATAGCTGACTCGCCCTTGATGATCAGACGCGGAGGAAAGCTATCCCCCCTCGAGGAAAGGCCTCTGTCCGCTGAAGAAAGCAAAAATCTCATCTATTCTCTTCTTACCAAAGACCAGCAAACCCGCTTTGAAAAAGAAAAGGAGCTTGACAGCTCCTATCATCTCCAGGGGGTTTCCCGCTTCAGGGTCAATGCGCACTATCAAAGAGGCAGCGTAGCGGCTTCGCTGCGCACCATCCCGGAACAGATCCCCTCTCTCGAAAGCCTTCGCCTGCCTGCCGCAGCCACTGATTTTATAAAAGAGCCTAGAGGTCTTGTGCTGGTTACAGGAGCTACCGGTTCAGGAAAAAGCACCACTCAGGCCGCGATGATAGATGTGATAAACCACAGCCGGAGCTGCCATATTATCACAATAGAGGACCCCATCGAGTTCATCCACAACAACGACAGGAGTGTCATAGAACAGAGGGAAGTCGGATTTGATACGGATTCGTTCACGAACGCTCTCAACCGGGTCCTTAGGCAGAACCCTGATGTCATCCTTATCGGGGAAATGAGGGAACTGGACACTATTTCTACCGCGGTCACGGCTGCAGAGACCGGACATCTTGTCATCTCAACCCTTCACACTAACGACGCGGTTCAGACCATAGACAGGATCGTCGATGTGTTCCCCCCCCACCAGCAGAACCAGATCAGGATCCAGCTCTCTATGACTCTCCAAGGGGTTATCTGTCAGCAGTTAATACCCAGATCCGACGGCATGGGGCTTGTCGTGGCCGCGGAAGTGCTAAAAGTGAACCCTGCTGTCAGGAACATCATACGCAAGGGCTCTACCCAGGAGATATACTCGATGATGGAGATAGGGGTAAAACAGGGCATGCAGACCATGGATATGGCATTGAGAGACCTTTACCGGGACGGGCTCATTAAATACGAGGATGCTATAGCAAGGGCGATAAACCAGGACAATTTGGAAAAAATGCTTGCAAAGCAATAGCTTGTGTTATATACTTCCAAAAAGGAATTTAAGAAAACGGAAGGGGGTGAGATAATGTTCAAAGGAAAAAAAGGTTTTACTCTTATAGAGCTTTTGATCGTAATGGCAGTGATCGCAGTTCTTATAGGTATAGCTATACCCAGTTTCAGGGGAATGCAGAACGAAGCCAAGAGAGCAAAAGCCCAGGGTGATCTCAGGGTCATCAAGCTGGCAATAGAGGCTTATAACGCCAAGCACAGCGCTTATCCGACGGCCTTGGCAACCCTAGAGTCAGAAGCAACCGTTATCCAAAAACTTCCGTCCGATCCGTTCGGAACTACTTACGGATACGCGGTTGACGCATCGCCGGCCAACTACTACGCGATTTGGTCAGTGGGTCCGGACAACACAACCACCGCCTGCACCATCAGCACGGCAGGGGTTGTTACGGTAGGAGGAGATACCCAGATAGGGACTACCAACGGTACGCCTCCAAACAGCAACTGGCAATAAGCCGGTTTTTTAGCTAAAATTGGGCCCCGCTTCTGCGGGGCCCTTTGTTTTTTTGATAATACAAGCGCTATCTGGTATAATCCATTTCATGAGAAGAACCTCCGGCTTTACCGTTATCGAACTGCTCATCGTGATAGCGATAATGTCGGTCCTTATAAGCATAGGAGTGGTCAATTTTGCTTCTCTGAACGCCGAGGCCCGGGATGCAAAAGCCAAAAGCGACCTCAGGGTCCTCAAGCTTGCGATAGAGAATTTCTCTTCTTCCCGCATGAGATATCCTTTAGCCCTTTACGAACTGGAAGACGGACCTGCGCTGAAAAAACTGCCTAAAGATCCTTTTTCTGAGAACGAAGATTACGGTTATTTTATCAGCCGAGGTTATTTCGCGGTCTGGTCTGTCGGTTTTAACGGAAAAAGCGGCGTTGTATCCATTAGCTATGGCGGGCTGGTTAGTGATACTGACGAGGATGATATAGGACTTACCAACGGGGCCTGTCCGAACAAGTTCTGGGAATGAAATTCTTTACAATATATAACGCCTTTGATATAATTCCGTAAAATGAGCACAAAAGGCTTTTCTTTGATGGAAATGATTTTGGTGCTGGCATTGGTGATCGCAGGATTCCTCCCGCTGATGCTGCTTTTTTCGAACGGGGTAGTGACAAGCTCCAATACCACAAAGGCATCCCAAGGCCTTTTTCTGGCGCAACAGACTATGGAACAGTTAAAAAATATCTCCTGGTCTAATATCATAAATTCCTCAGAAGCCGCCGGGACCATTAGCGGTTATCCGTCTTTTAGCAGAACCGTAGCCGTAACGGAACCTTATGTAAACCTGAAGAATGTTGTGGTCGAGGTTGCATGGCATACAGGCGCATTGTCTGATTCGGTAAGCCTGGAAACATATTTCGCGAACTATTGACAATGAACAAAAAAGGAACAACAATGATAGAGTTGATAATCGCGCTCTCAATAACAGTTCTGGTTATGGGGGTGCTTGTGTATTCCTACATCGCTGTTGTTGATGTGTTCAGAGGGGAAGTGGATACCAGCGGGATCGAGATCGAGTCTTCACGCGCAATGGAGATAATGTCAAAAGAAATGAGGGGACTTAATGAGATCCAGTCTGCCACAGGAACTTCCATAACGTTTTGGGGCAAAGACCTCAACACGAACGGGACAAAAGAAGCAAATGAGATAATCACCTACTCTTGGGATGGGACACCCAAAGGAGAACTGCTTAGGACAGTTTCCGGACAGCAGCATCCTATCGCACGCAACGTGAACGCTTTCGAGATCACTTATGACAGCGTTCTTCTGCCGTCCATAAAAAAAATAGACATTAAAGTGGTCACCGGCAGCGGGGATCAGCTCTCCACAAAAGAATCCACCGTAACACCGAGGAATTTATGAGAACTTTTTCGCGTAACAACAACGGCAGTCTTTTTCTGACATTCATCCTGCTGGTGGCCATTGCGGCGATCTTCATGTCGTTCTTTTATATACTGATCGGGAGGATACAAAACCTTCCGCTAGAAAAAAACCGCGTCAGGGCTTTCTATATTGCCGAAGCCGGCATTCAAAAAGCCATATGGAACCTTACCACCCCCACAGGTCTTGGAGGCCAGGGAAGCACCTGGAGAACAACCGGCATAACCGAGTCTTTTTCCGGAGGGCAGTACACCGTATCCGTGATCGACGGCGCTTCGGGTTCGGTGATCATTACATCCACGGGAGAGGCCGCCGGCCAGGCCAGGTCTCTTCAACAGAGGATGTCTTCTGTCGCGCTTCCGGTCGCATTTAACTACGCCATATACAATAACGGGAATTTTACTCTGGCGGGACTGGCCAAAGTTACCGGACCGATCTTTGCCGACGGCAATGTCAACATTCTGACCTTAAACCATCATCCCGTGGGAGGCGTGTATCTATCCCCGGGGCACACTCTTACGGTCAACGGAACACCAACCCCTCCGACAGAGATACTCGATCCGGCGCCCGGGCTCCCTTCGCTTGACACCTCTTATTATGACGAACAGATCGTAGAGGCCGGCAAAGTGCCCTCAGGCAACAAGAGCTACAAAGACTACAACCTCAACGGGGGAACACTATATGTTAATGGAGACCTTTCAATTAACGGCAATATTACCGGCGGAGGAGTTATTGCCGCAACCGGAAAGGTTAATATGCTGGGAGGGGCTAATGTCTCCCCGGACACAAAGATCATCAGCAACGGCAAAATGACAATAGGGAGTCTGTTTAAAACAACTAATTTCCAGGAGGATACCGTTCTATACTCAGCAACCAGCATATCTGATTACGGCAGCAACCGCATCAAAGGTTCTGTTATCGCCCCAAAGATCACTCTTATCGGCGATGATACGATCTACGGCATTTTGTATTCGTGGGATGTTGCAGTAACCGTTATAGGCGTGGCAAACATTTACGGGGCTGTTGTTAATCCTGCTACTTCTTTATATCTCGGCCTGATATCGATCGAATATGATCCCTCTTATCTGCCGGCTCCTCCGCCGGGACTGTCCAGCGGAGGCTTATCCGTTATCAAAGGTTCTTTTATGGAGCTTGACTGATATGGGCTTGTTAAGCAACAAGTCAAAAATCCTTATAGGCCTTGATATAAGCGGCGGCTATGTCCGCATGGCCCAGCTTAAGATCTCCGAAAAAGATACCCTTCTTGAGAACTACGCGGTGGTCGAAGTGCCCCAGGCCAAAGAGGGGCAGGACCGGATCTCCGTTCTTTCTTCCGCAATAAAAGAAGCCGCCGCCGGGTTTTCAAAAGACAAGAACAGAGAGGTCTTTGCCATGACCTCGGGGCCCGATGTCAGCATCAGAAGGGTCCTTTTGCCAAAACTCTCCGGCAAAGAGCTTGCAGAGGCCATCAAATGGGAGACCAAAACACATTTCCCGTTCCCTGTGGACAAGGTGGTCATCGACAAGTATGTGATGGGGCCTGCCCAAGACAAAGGCATTGATAAGCTTGACACCTGGTTAGTGGCCGCGCAAAAAGAACTTCTTGAAAAAAGCTGGGGCCTTACAGAAAAAGCCGGCCTTCCAATAAAAGGCATCTCGGTGCCGCCCTTTGCCGCCTGGAACCTTTTGAGGACAGAGGGACAGTTAAAGGACTCAACTGTGACGGTCTTTATCAACATGGGAGCAGAAATAACAGGGATCAGTTTTTTTGACGGACAAAAACTTGATTTTTACAGGGAACTGTCGATAGCCGGCAATAATATCACCAACGCCATGGTAGGCCTTTTTGTTTCCGACAACTGGCAGATGAACATCAATTACGAACAGGCGGAAAAGATAAAAAGGCAGTACGGCATTCCCAAAGAAGGCACCGAAGAAAAGACTTCTGACGGAGTGCCTTTGTCCAATATCCTCCAGATAATGAAGCCGGTGCTAAAGAGGTTGATGAACGACATCTTAAGGTCCTTTGACTATTACAAGGAACAGTACAACAAGACCAGGATAGACCGGGTCATAATATCGGGGGGCTCTTCCAAACTGCTTAACCTTGCGGAATACCTGTCCTCGGGCCTCGGAATTAAGGTCGAAACGCTGAATAAACTTGTCAGCATAAAAGTCTCGGATAGTATAGATGCGAAACAGCTGGAGCAGGACCTGTCCCATCTCACTACCTCCATAGGGCTGGCGCTGTCCCGGGCAAAGGAGATCAACCTTTACTCCAGAAAAAAAGAAGCCCTGTCCCTTTCGCTCCCGTTTGACCTTGAAAGGTTTATCCCGGCTTTGTCGCTGCCGTCCCCTTCCGCCAAAGTCCCTGCGATCATCGCCTCCGCCGTCCTTGCGGTGTTCATTGCGGCGGCTCTGTTTACCGGCTACAACCTGGACAAGACCATCAGTTTCTATTCAAAACAGCTCGAAGAAAAAAAGATCCTCCTGACCGACCTGAAACTGCTCTCGGAAAGACGGGCTATACTCTCAAAAATAGAAAAAGAACAAGCTCCTTTGAGGGGGATACTTACTGAACTCACCAACATACTGCCTCCTTCCGTAACGCTCAGCGGTGTTTCTTATGTGAACGCCTCAAAATACCTTGTAATATCAGGTTCGGCACCCTCGGTACAATCGATAGGAACTCTGCTTAAAAACATAGAAGGCTCTTCAATGTTCAGTAAAACTATACTGATAGAGGCAAAAAAAAGCCCCAGCGGGGCGGAAAGCCTGTTTAATATGACCTTTGCGGTGGACCTGTAAATGGGGACCGAGAGACCTTTCTGGCAAAAAGCGGCCGTGGCAGTCGTTGTTCTCTGTGCGCTTTTCTGGGGATATTATAACTTCTATTACAAAGCCAAGGCAAAAAAGATCTCCGACCTTAAACTGGCGCTTTTAACCACCGACCGGGAAATAGAGCTGATAAAACCGGCCGATATTCTTCAGAAGGGAAAACTACCCGTACATGAAATGATCGAAAAGCAGCTTGCCCAGATAAGCGAAAAGATACCCAATGAACTGGAGATCCCCTATCTTCTTCAGGGCTTTATTGCCAACAGCGCAAAAGGCCTTAACATTCATTACGACCTTATCCAGCCCATGGCCCCTGTCCAGGAGCAGAAATATAAAAGGGTACCGATCAAGGTCTCTTTTACCTGCGATTTTGACAGCCTCAATTCCTACATAATGAACATCGAAAACCTGCCCATAACCATAAGGACAGATACTCTTGACATAAGCAAAGCCCCCTCCCCTCCTATGCTGAACATTAAAATGGACCTTTCTGCTTTTGTTTCATCAGGAGGCCCGGCAAAAGCCGGGACCGATACCCTTAGCCCCTACAAGGTGCATTTGACCGACCCCTTCTTTGCCGGAGGCATAAAGGCCCCTTCCGTTAAAAAGAGGACCGTGTCAGCATCCAGAAAACAGCCGGCAAAAAGAGCCCCAAAGCTCCCTGTATTTGCCGGAGTATTTGACGCCGGCTCTCTAAAAGCCTTTGTCGACGGGGAACTCGTTGGCGTGGGAGGCTCCGTAAAAGGTTATGAGGTCCAAAGCATTGAGCCCAAAAAAGTCATTGTAAAGAAATCCGGAAAGATATATACTTTGTTTTTAGGGAGGTAACTGCTAAGTGGCAAACAAGCTCCTGTCCGGGTACCTGGCAGCCGTTATGCTAGTTGCTCTCGGCATATTTACTCCCTCCGTCTGTCAGGAACCTGTGGCGCAGCCGCTTCTTCCGATAAACGGGACAAAGCTCTCCCTTAACCTCAAGGATGCCCCGATCAGCTCGGTGCTTTCGGCCCTGGGACAGGAGGCCGGGCTCAATATAGTCACTGGAAAAAATATAACGGGCAAGGTCACGATCTCCTTAAAGGATGTGACCGCCTCCGAAGCCCTCTTTTCCATAATAAAAGCTTCCGGGCTCATTGCAAAAAAAGAAGGCGACATCATCAGGATAAATGCTCCCTATGAGCCTTCCTTGGGAGATGTAATAGCCAAAGAAAAGGGAGTGATAACCAAGACCTTTGTATCTAATTTTCTTTCGGCTGACGATGTAAGGGAAACGCTCAACAAACTCGGATATGAAGACACAAAGGTTATCTCCACCAAAGGCTCCAACATCATTGTCGTGGAAAGTTCAGCAAAGAATATAGCCAAGGTCTCGGGCATCATAAAGAAGCTGACGGCCACTCCTAACCAGGTGCTGGTAGAATCCCGCATAATGGAGATAACAGCCGGCAACGCGGCCACTCCTTCCACTCTGGGAATAAAAGGAAAATACACCGGCTCCACTTATACCGTCCAAACCGAAGGCACCGCCAACCCTGCCGCAGTCGGGGTCCCCGGGTTTTACGCGCATGTGGTCAGGGGAAATGCCGAGGCCTACCTGCAGGCACTAGAGAACAAAGAAGGCTTTAACATGCTGGCCAATCCCAAGGTGATAGCGGTCAACGAAAAGCCCGCCAGCATAATAAGCGGATCAAAGCTGGGATATAAGACCTCGATAACCACACAGACCGGCACCATCCAGAACGTCGATTACCTTGAGGTGGGAACCAAACTGGAGTTTACCCCCTACATTTCAAGCGACGGCTCAATAAAGATGGAGATCCATCCCGAGGTAAGCGAGGGCTCTATCACCACCGACGGCCTTCCGCAAAAGAACACGACCGAGGCCACAACTACCGTGATAGTTAGGGATGGGGAAACTATTATAATCGGCGGGCTTATCAAAAACAAGAGCAAAGAAACTTCCAGCGGGGTCCCCATTTTAATGGACATCCCCTTTATAGGGAACTTCTTCAAGAAGAAAGAACTTCTTTGGGAAAAGAAAGAGATCATCGCCATGCTGACGCCTCACCTCATAACCCCGAAAAAGATGAAAGAAATGGGGGCCGAGGTCGAGCGCATGTCGCGCCAGCAGACCGAAGCCAGGACTGGCGAGGAACCGGATGTCTGGTGGTGGCTTAAGTAATTCCTTCTAGAGCGAGTATTCTATCAGCGAGCTGGTATAGGGGTCTTTGGGACAATTGAGCAGATCTGCAGTTCTTCCTTCTTCTATCAGTTTTCCGCTCTTCATGACGGCTATCCTTGTGCAGAAGTCCTTTGCAAGGGCAATATCATGAGTGATGAACAGGTATGTCAGGCTGTTCTTTTTCTTAAGGTCCAGCAGCAGATCTATCACGGTCTTCTGCACTTCAAGATCAAGAGATGATACCGGCTCGTCCAGAACCAGCAGACGGGGCTCTGTCAGCAGTGCTCTGGCTATGCAGGCCCTCTGGCACTGGCCGCCGGAAAGCTCATGCGGATATCTGTGATACAACCCTGTGTCAAGCCCTACCTCCGTCAGTTTATTTGCGACCGCCCGTCTATGGGATGCAGAGGATGCTTTGTTGTGAATAATTAGGGCTTCCATAAGGGAGTCCCCTATCTTTATCCTCGGGTCAAGGCTGGAGACAGGCTCCTGAAAGATCATCTGTATATTATCCCTGAAACGCCTTATATCCCTTGCCCCTTCAAAAAGAACTTCGCCTTTGTCAACTTCAATGAGGCGGCAGGCTGCTCTTGCAAGGGTGGTTTTCCCGCTCCCCGACTCCCCTATTATCCCCAGGACTTCACCTTCTTCAACCTTAAGGCTGATGCCATCAAGGGCTCTGCTGCCTTTAAATTCCTTTGTTATATTCCTTAGTTCAAGCATTTCCCGTCCTTCATTTCGTAAATGCGGCTGCAATGCCTGGCAAGCAGAGGCCTGTTATGGGAGATCAAAAGAACGGACAAACCTTCTTTTGTCCTTAATTCTTCCAGCAGCAGCATAATATGGCGCTGGCTAATAACATCCAGCGCGCTGGTTATCTCGTCGGCTATCAGATAGCGCGCGCCGCAAAGCACTGCCATGGCTATCATCACTCTTTGCCTCATTCCTCCGGAAAGCTCGTGGGCATAGCTTGCGTACCTCTTTGCCGGATCATTTATCTTTACCTTTGCCAGCGCCTCAACCGCCCTTTCTTTTGCCTCTTTTCTTCCCATGGAAAAATGATGCCTGAGGCATTCGGAAAGCTGGTCCCCGATGGTCAAGACCGGATTAAGAGTTGTGAACGGGTCCTGAAAGACCATCGAGATGCTTTTTCCCCTAAGCTGCCTGATCTCCTCTTTTGGAAGGCCAAGCAGTTGCCTGCCGTCCAGTTTTATGCTTCCCTTTACTATCTTTCCGGGAGGCTCTATAAGCTGCATAAGGGAAAGACCCAGAGTACTTTTGCCGCAGCCCGAGGCTCCCGATAGGCCGACCATCTGCCCTTTTCCTAAAGAAAGGCTGGCCCCGTCTAGGGCTTTTACTGTCTCATTGTCGGAATAATAGTAAGTTGCAAGTCCTCTTATTTCCAGCATCCCTTAGTTTTCCTTGGGGTCCGAGGCCCCTCTTATCCCTTCTCCGACAAAATAGATCGACAATACTGTCATAAAGATGAAGAGACCCGGCACCAGCGCCATCCATGGTGCAAGGCGCAGGTAGGCCTGCGAATCCTGGAGCATGTTGCCCCAGGAAGCATACGGCGGCTGGACCCCCATCCCGAGAAAGCTCAGGGCTGATTCGGTAAGGATGGCCCCCGCCATGCCCAGAGTTGCCGCCACAGTAACCGGAGCAAATGAGTTCGGAAGAATATGTTTGAAGATGATCCTTATGTCGGATGAGCCAAGACAGCGCAGGGCCTCCACAAAAGGCCTTTCCTTGACCGAAAGGAACTCGCCCCTTACCAGCCTTGCCACACCCATCCAGGATGTAAGTCCTATTACTATCATTACATTATAGATATTAGGCGAGAGAACGGCCTGAACGGCAAGGATGAGAAAGATGGAAGGAAAAGCCAGCATCACATCCACAGATCTCATTATCACAGAATCCGCCGCCCCTCCGTAATAGCCCGCCAATGCGCCCAGCAGGGACCCGATAAGGACAGAGATCGATACCGCGACAAATCCAATGGTAAGTGAAACCCTGGCGCCGAACAGGATACGGCTAAATATGTCCCTTCCGTAATCATCCGTACCCAGCAAATGCGCGGCGGATGGCGCCTCCAGCGCCGTATTTCCGAGTTCGTTTGGATCATAAGGGGACAGCGCCGGGGCAAAAGCAGCCGCCAGGGCCATGAACAAAAGTATGGCGGCGCCAAACAGGGCCAGTTTATTTTTTTTGAACTTTTTCATATCTTATCCTTGGATCAGCCAGGGCATAGCAGACATCCGCCAAAAGATTTCCTATCACTATCAAAAAAGCCGAGAACATGACAACCCCCATAATCACGGGGTAATTGCGCGAAAAGACAGCGGCCACACCAAGCCGGCCCATCCCCGGCCAGGCAAAGATGGTTTCAACTATAAAAGCCCCCCCAAAGAGTTCCGGCAGGCTTAGTCCTATCAAAGTTATCAGAGGAAGCAGAGCGTTCCTGAGGGCATGTTTAAATATAACTGTCCTTTCAAAAAGCCCTCTTGCCCTTGCAGCTTTTATATAGTTTTGTGAAAGAGCCTCCAGCATGCTGGAGCGCACATACCTGGTTATCCCGGCAAGAGCGACGATCACCATTGTTGCAACAGGAAGCGCCATGTGCAAGGCAACATCTATGGCGCTTTTTAAAAATGAAGGGGTTTGAAGCGAGGGATCATACATTCCTCCCGCCGGAAGCAGGTTGAGTTTGACCGAAAAAAGCAGCATCAGCATCAGCGCCAGCCAAAAGGACGGGATAGACATTCCAGCAAAAGAAATAACGGTCACAAGGTTATCGAACCAGCCCTTCTTCTTCGCCGCGGAAAGGACCCCCAGAGGCACGGCTATTAAAAGCGTTACCGCAAAAGAAGTCCCCATGAGCAGAAGAGTCGCCGGCAGTCTCTCGGCTATCACCGCCGACACAGGCCTGTTGAGCATGTATGCCGTGCCAAAGTCAAATCTTATCGCGTGCCAGAGCCAGTAAAAATACTGCACTATCAAAGGCCTGTCCAGTCCCCAGTTCTGTCTAAGCCGCAGGAGTTCCTCGGGCTTGACAGAAGGATCCGTCAGCATCGCGGTAGGATCTCCCGGAGCAAGGTGCATTATCAAAAAAGAGACCAGCGAAACACCCAGCAAAAGAGGGATGAGGCTGATCAGGCGCTTGACAATATATCTTCTCATTTGGTGACGAACACCTTCTCTATGTTAAGGAACAATCCCGCCGGCCCGGGTTTTGAAAGCCCTCCCACTCTTTCTGATACCGCAACAACGGCCTTAGGGTACCAAAGAAAGAGATACGGCTGGTCCTCGGCTATTATCTTCTGCAATTGAGAGTAGATCTTTTTGCGGCTTTCCCTGTCCATGGTGGTGCGGCCTTTTTCCAGAAGGCGGTCAATTTTCGGATTCTTGTATTTCACAAAGTTGAGCCCCGACGGGTACTGCGATGAGTGCCAGATGCTGTACTGGTCCGGATCTATTCCGAGCGACCAGCCTATTATGACGGCGTCAAAATCCTTGGGATCCTTGTTTGCGTTGAGTATCCTCAACATCGCGCTCCACTCCATAACGCGGATGTTCACCTTTACACCTATCTTTTTGTACTGCCATTGGAGGATGACGGCCGCTTTTTCTCTTTCCTTGTTGCCCTGGTTGACCAGGATGGTGAACTCCAGCGGTTTTGAGCCTTTTTTTCTTATCCCGTCCGGGCCCTTTTTCCAGCCGGCCCCATCCAAAAGAATTTCCGCTATTTTTCTGTTAAGGGGATACTTTTCCACACTGCTTTCGTACGCCCAGGAGACCGGAGAGGACGGGCTGTAGGCGGCAGCGCCGGCGCCCAGAAAGATCAGGTTTATCAACTGCTGTTTATCTGTTGCATAAGCCAGCGCCTGCCTCACCCTCTTGTCAGAAAAGATCGGGTTGGCAAGATTGAATCCCAGGTATGTGTAGGTTAGAGCCTCATACTCATAGACCTTTACCCTCTTCAGTCGCTTTATCCTGCCCACCTCTCTGGGCGGCACATCGCTTTCATCTATCTGTCCCGACTCAAGAGCTATCAGCCTGGAATTTTCGTCCGGGATCATCCTGTAGATAATGGAAGAAAGGAGCGGAGCCCCCAGATGGTATTTCTCGTTCCTGACAAGAGTGGCGTGGTCGGAGGCCTTCCATTCCTTGAACTTGAAAGGCCCGGTGCCGACCGGCTTCTGGTTAAAGGACGAAGTGTTAAGGTCCTTTCCCTTTAACAGATGTGCCGGCAGTATTGACATCCCGGAGGATGCGAGAAAAGGGGCAAAGGGTCTTGGAAGGACCGCCTGTACAGTATAAGCGTCTATCACTTTGAACCTTATCGGTCTACCTTCAATTATATAATCGCTTCTTCTGACAGAATTCACTTTGGGATCAAGAATGGAATCAAAAGTGAACTTTACATCGCGCGCGGTAAAGGAAGCCCCGTCGTGCCATTTAACGCCCCTCCTCAGAAAAAAGGTAAAGACCTTTCCGTCCTTTGAAACCGTCCATCTTTCTGCCAGGTCCGGCACGATCTCGAGTTTTTCATTGATCTTTGTAAGCCCGTTAAAGATCGGCCCCTCAACCGAGGAAGAGGCCGAGTCCGCCGACAGTATCGGATTAAGTATCGAGATCTCGCCTCCGAGGGCAAAGACAAGATCGCCTTCGAGATCTGCGGTCCTTCCGCAGACTGCGGCGGACAGTAGTATGATCGTGAGCCAGATCGTTAAGATATTCTTCACTTTTACGCTCACATATTCGTCAATTCAAGCACTTTGCCTATCCCGCTCCTCTTATAGCCGGTTATCGTGTATCTCCCGGTTGCATCATCATATGTGTACATGATCTTGCCGGCGCTGTCTCCTTCCGAATAAGTCTTGCCCGTAAAAGGGTTCTTGGGAAGAGAAGCCATGTATTCTCCCGCGGCAAGATAGTTATCGTAAAGATTTTTAAGTGTTATGTCCTTTGCTATGGGATAAGTCTCGTTCTCCATGTTGTAGGATTCTACCCCGTATTGTACCGACCTCATCACCGATCTTACCGCCGCTTCTTTTGCCTTGTCCTGAACTCCCATGAACGAAGGGACCAGAAATGCCGCCAGAATTCCTATGATGCCTATCACTATGAGGATCTCGATCAGTGTAAATCCGCTGCTGCCATTCTTCAATCTTCTCACCTCCTTTATTGAAGGGACCCGAGTATCTTGGTTATGGGAGAAAGCACCGAAAGCGCGATAAAGGCCACCGCCGCTCCCGAAGCTATCGTGGCCGCCGGCTCCACAAAAGAAACAGCCCTTTTAATCAGTTCGTACGCTTCGTCTTCGAGGGCTTTACTGGAGCCTTTCATCATGTCCTCTGTTCTGCCGCTCTCCTGCCCCAGTCTTGCTGCAAAGACCAGTTCCTCATCAAAGTTATTATCGGTCTCAAATGCGCCGGCAAGGCTTTGCCCCTGCCTGACATTGTCAAGAACACCTTCGACGCTTTTTCTAAAGGCCGGGCTGCTCAAGGCTTTTGAGGTGTTGCTTAGGGCTTCGCAAAGAGGCAGTCCGGAGCTCAGCATATAGTACAGCATTCCGGCTATCCTGGAGCAGTTGAGCTTTTTTATTGTTTTTCCCATCAGCGGGACGCGCAGCCTGCAGGCCTCTAACGCGGGACCGAACTTTTTGGATGTTGAAAAATAGACGGCAAGCACAGCTGCAGCCGCCAGAAAGGTCAAAAGATAAGGGAGCAGTTTTACAAAGGAATACAGCACAACGACTTGTGCCGGCGGCTCTATCCCCATCTGGATAGAAAATCCTATCATCTGCGGGAACACATTAAAAAGAAAAAAGACAAGACAGGCGATAGAGGCCGTCATCACCGCCGCCGGATAGGCAAGAGAAGCTCTGATCTTTTTGCGTATCTCCGCCGTCTTTTCAAGATATTCCGCCGCAATAACCAGCCCCTGTTGAGTGCTGCCGCCGGCTTCGCAGGCGCCTATTATGGAAACCGCCTCCAGGTTGAAATACGGCTCCATAGAAGAAGCCAGCGTTGCTCCGCAGCTAACAGCCTTTTCCACATCCCCTCTAACCTTGGCCGCCTTAAGCGCCTTGACCAGCGGCACGCCGTAAGACAGCAAATGCGCCAGCCTTTTTATAACCGCGACCTGCTCTTTATTTGACAGCTTTTTCATAGAATTTTTACTGCCTGCTTTCCTATCCCAAAGAATTCTATTGCTGTCTCCGCTGTCTTTGCCTCCACCTCTTCTTTATTTATCTTTTTTACTTCCGCTATCATTTCCGCCACATACCTGACATATGCAGGTTCATTCCTCTGTCCGCGGAACTTTTGAGGGGCAAGATAAGGGCAGTCCGTCTCTATCATCATCCTTTCAAGCGGAACGGTCTTTACGACCTCTCTCATGCTATGCGCGTTCTTAAAGGTTATTACTCCAGTAAAAGAGATGTAATAACCCAGATCAAGGACCTTTTTTGCGTAGGCGCTGTCCTGCGAAAAGCAGTGAAACACCGCCTTTTGCCCTTTTGCCTCGCTGTTTAAGACCTCCAGCATTTTATCAGGAGCGCTGCGGCCGTGAAGGACCAGGGGAAGGCCGCTGTCCCTGGAAATCTCTATCTGCTTGACAAAGGCCTTTGTCTGCACTGCTTCGGGGACCTCATTGTTATAAAAATCCAGTCCTGTCTCTCCTACCGCCAGTGTTTTCTTGTTCTTAAGAAGAGCTGATAATTCGCTCAGAGAGCTTTCGTCCAGCTCCCCGGCATTATGGGGATGGATGCCCGCGCAGGCAAAAATGTTGGGATACCGCCCGGCAAGTTCCAGGCTTTTTTTTGAAGACTCTAGGTCAAACGCGGCGTTTATTATATACTCGACTCCGGCTTCCTTGGCCCTTTTAAGAACTTCCTCAAGGTCGCCGAACTGGCTCATGGTAAGGTGGGCGTGAGTGTCTATCAGCATTTTATTTTGCAAGCCGGGGGAACAGTGGGGACCCTTTTTGGACCTTGATATCTGCGTCTTTTTCTCTGCAACTGCCGCCTGCCCAGTCAAGTCCCATTTGCTGCCTCATCCGGACCGAAGTTTCGGGCATAAAAGGCTCTATCAGTATGGAGACCACCCTGAGGGACTCAAAAAGGTTGGCCATAACAGCGGCAAGTTCCTGCGTTTTACCCTGTTTGGCCAGCGACCAGGGTGCTTTCTGTTCTATGTAGCTGTTGGCAAAACTTATCAGCCCCCAAACTCCGGCAAGGGCCTCGGAAGGAAGGATTTCATCCATGGCCTGCTCATACTTTTTGGGAGTATCTATTATCAATTCTAAAAAAACGGCATCCTGGCTTGAGGCAGTAAGCTTTTGAGCTTTGGGGACCGTGCCGCCAAAGTATTTGTCTATCATCGTCAGGGTCCTGCTGAGCAGGTTCCCGAGGTCGTTGGCAAGGTCGCTGTTATACCTTGATATCAGCGCCTGGCGCGAAAAATCCCCGTCCGAGCCAAAAGGCACCTCCCTCATCAGGAAATACCTTACCACATCAAGCCCGAACTCTTCGGAAAGCACAACAGGGTCTACCGCATTACCCACCGACTTGCTCATCTTTTGCCCTTCTACCGTCCACCAGCCGTGGCCAAAAACTATGCCCGGAAGAGGAAGGTCAAGGGCCATCAGTATAGCCGGCCAGATCACCGCGTGGAACCTGACTATCTCCTTGCCCATAAGGTGGACATCGGCCGGCCACCACTTTGAGAATTCTTCCATGTCCTGCGGATATCCGATGGCAGAAATGTAGTTGACAAGAGCATCGAACCAGACATAGATGACATGACCGGGATCGAACGGGACCTGTATGCCCCAGGAAAAATTGGTCCTGCTCACATTTAGGTCCTTTAGCCCGCTCTGGATAAAATTCACGACCTCGTTCCTTCTTGAAGCCGGCCTGATAAAGTCTGGATGGGAATTGATATATGAAAGAAGCCTGTCCTGATACCTGGACAGGGCAAAAAAGTAGGCCTCTTCCTCTATCTTTTCCACAGGTCTTCCGCAATCGGGGCAGACCTTTTTGTCCTGCAGTTGGAATTCGGTCCAGTAGGCTTCGCAGGGCCTGCAGTACCAGCCCTGATAGGTGCCTTTATAGATATCACCTTTTTCATAGAGTTTCTGGAATATGCTTTGGACAGCTTTCTCGTGCTTCCTATCTGTAGTCCTTATGAACAAATCGTACGATATGTCCAGTTTTCCCCAGGCTTCTTTGAACTTTTGAACCATTGAGTCTACATGCTCCTTGGAAGATGTCCCCGCCTCATCTGCAGCTCTAGCAATTTTCATGCCATGCTCATCAGTCCCCGTTAAAAACTTCACATCAAGCCCTTTGAGCCTGTTCCATCTTGCAAGAACATCACATGCGATCTGGGTATAACCGTGCCCTATGTGAGGCACATCGTTCACATAATATATCGGACTGGTAATATAATATTTTGGGCTCATTTTATTGAATTATAGCATCTTGAGGCAAGTTCCGAACATAAAAGAGGACCGAGGAAAAGCAGGACTGTTGAAAAAACCAACACTTCGTCAGTTACGGGGTGGTCCTTTGATAAAAACCGATATTACAGTTCTTTCCGCCAGGAACAATACCTCCAACATTAGGCGGCCATAAAACCATGAACTGAATATGGAGATATTCGGTCCTATGGCACTGTGCTCCGCTTGGAGAAACATATACAAGACCTGTCTGGCTTCTGTTCACTATTGATGTCCCGTTGGCATTATCTCCGGCAATGATATTCCTATCCGAGTTATAGTACAGCTTTCCGTTATCCGGAACCAAGATTTCCGGACTTGACAGGATACTATCAAAACCCGGCTCCGCCTCGGGCACCGATGTTCCCGAAGTTCCTGTCAAAAAACTTTTTGTCTGCTGCGGGGTCGCGCTTGTAGATATGATAGGCACGGTATTGTATGAGATCGGGTTCCCGCCTTCTTTATAGATCCATTGTTTTCTTGCTATACCATTCATATCATTGGCCCATGCAAACCATCTCATGGTTGATGTCCTGGGATCAAGGATCCTTCCCTCGATCGGTCCCGGGACCTGTCTCAATATGTCTTTATCGCTATATACATAAACACTCCACTGCAGGTTCGGCTGGTCATAATAAGGGGCCTGTAAAGTCAGTCCGGTCTGGTAAAACCTTGAGGCTCCGTCACCGGTAAGATAGTTGCCGGGGGCTTCACTTCCGGCAATAGGATTAATACTATCGCCTTTTATCCAGATCGAAGGAAAAGGGCTGGTCGTCCGCCCTGGAGTCAGCAAAAATCCTGCCACATGGTTCAATACCGCCATTTTCTTGTCCGTGACATCTGCTTTTGTCACGCTAGGGCTCCCGTTCAGGTTATAAGCAACAACGGTCTGGGGCCTGTCAGCAGGCGACACATTCTCAAGCCCCAAATGAAAGAGCAGAGGCGTTGATTCAAATGTGGAAAATTTCCACCCGGGATCAGTATAACCCAGGCTGAATACGGGATAACCTATAGGAATATCCCCGGTCCCGGTGGAATCGGATATCGTAAAAGGCGCGCTTTCCGAGACAGCTGTATTTCCTGCCGTATTCTTTGCAATGATCTTTATCCTAACGGCGCTGGAATCCATCTGGGGAGTTGTCCATTCATAATTCCCCGTGTTGGAGATACCGGCAGCGATCGGCAGATAGACAGAACCTTCGCTCCGTGAATAATAAATTGAAATGCCGTCACCCCGCACAGGAAAACCTTCCGAAGACGCGTTCCAGGTTATCAGATGCTGTTCGCCGCACTTCCATCTTTCCCCCCCGAGAGGAGAAGAGAGCTCTATTTCCGGAAAATAGATCCGGTCAAGATACTTGGCAGTATCCGACATCGCAGAAAACATTCCGGCTTTGCTGCTCTCGCTTGACTCGATGAACCAGTTCGTCTCTCCCAGCCCGGATTTATCTATATTGAACCAGTTGTACGATTTGACCGCAGGGTACTGCGTCTTCATTTTGGCAAACGCGTCGATTATCCATGGCCCTTTCTTATCCCAGGTGGCCCAGTCATAGACCTCGGAACAGGCAAACTCGGCTATCATTACGGGTTTTCCAGGATGGGAAGATGTCAGCAGATCATAAGGCTGCCGAAAAAGCGCATCAAACGAGTTCCATCCCCAAGGCCTTGTACCTCCCCAGTTATAGTTATCTATAGCTATCCAGTCTACATAGTCGTCCCCCGGATAGTAATTGTCCGCATTATTCCAGGGCTCATCGGGAACGCTGCCCCCATACACGCACCAGACCCATGTGACATTGTCAGCTCCGGCGCTGGAAAAGATATCATGAACATGTCTCCACGCCGCGATATACTTTAGAGTTGACTCCAAACCTCCCCCATTCTGTTCTCCGCTCCACGGATACCAGTTGCCGTTCATCTCATGAGCAAACCTGAGAAATACCGGTTTATTGAAAGCTTTAATGGACTGCGCCCAGCTTGTGATATACGGATCAAAGTCGCCGTTAATGATATTCTGGAGGCTGTAGACCGGGTCACTTGCTAAATACTTCCAGGGTTCCCAGGTTATATGTGGGATACTGTCTCTATCGATCAGGGCATTACACTCCGCCGTCATAAATCCGTTGGCAGAGCTTCCCCAGGATTGGAACCACATCACCGAACCCAGATGACGGCCCATATTCGTCTCGTAAGACGGGAGATAGCTCAGGACCAGCGGGGGTTTTGAAGAATTGGCCGGCTCATAATCCACGAACGCACCAATATAACAGCCATCGATGTCTGCTCCGATCGTTCCATAAAGGTCCGTTGCACTGCACAATGACACTGCAGATAAGAGAATGATGCTTGCAGCCAGTATTTTTGCTTTCATATGCACGACCATATATCGTTCGGGAACATGTGCGATTTCAGGCCCGTCTTCTTCTCACCGTCAATCGACGGGGAAAAGTATCCTTATGTGGGAAACATTCTTGAGGGCGGAGTTTGCCCATTTTGGAAGGGGTTTGCTCATGTCGCTGTCCAGCCAGAGCCTTGGCATTGGCTCCCAGCTATTCTTTCCGGCATACTTTACCTGCACTATGAACCTCTCCAGCAGGTCCTGAGCAATGGTATCCGAATCGATATTCAGGGGTCTGTACACCGGCCTAAGATAAGAAGAGAACAGCGGCATCAGTCCTTCCAGAGGTTTTCCTTTTATCGAAGTAGGACCTACTACCATCCACTGGGTCAGCAGCCTGGCATTTCCCATTTCGGGGCTCATGCCGTGATCCGAAGGGATTATCTGAAAACCTCCGACCTTTCCCTTGGGGGAAGTAGAAATATCTATAACCCCGGTATGATTGGCCCTTATCCTTCCGGTCGAAGAGTACAGCCCTCCCCCGAACCTTCCTATCCCCTGAACCGGCTTGAGGACTTCGGCTATTACAATATCCTGGGACCCTGTGTAGTCCACGCTGACTGCTCCGCCAAACCTGTTCTCAAAGATTATTTCCCTCGGATACTTAAGCGGCCTTTCTACCGGAATTATTATCCTGTCGCCAAGCTGCGGGACATAGCCTTCTTCAACTTCACTTTCTGTACTTCCGGCACGGGCAAATAACACCCTGTTGCCCACCATCGGAGAATAGCTGCCGCCAAATATCGAAGTTCCTCCCTGGATAGCGGTATATAGAGAGGAATTTGGGCTTACATACGAGTTGTAATTGCCGGGAAGGTCAAGCGCCTCTTTTGGGACTATTGAAAAAATGATCCCTCTGCCTTCCCTCGTGTTGGTCCCGGTCTTGATGTGTATGGCATTGACCGCGGTGGCCGCCACTCTTCCCGTCTTTGCCCATTTGCTGGCGGTATATCCCCTGCTATTTGTCCTTGCACAAGGATAGAGGACCCTTCCGACCGCCTCTTTTGACACCCCTCCGTCATGGCTGACGCTTATCAGCCCGTCCCTTGAATTTTCTATCTCTATCCTCAACAGTTCTACGCTGCGGCCCTCGTCCATGGCAAAACAATTCATCCCCATTAAAAAAAACAATAAGATCCCTATACCAAATCTTTTAACATTGGACATTGGAAATTGGAAATTGGAAATTGGAAATTGGAAATTTGCCATTAGAAATACATCTTTCCCGCCGCTATCAGCCCCGCCAGGGCCAGCAGCCACATGTACACTATCGTCTTTTTAAGTATATCCTGCACATTTATGTTAAGGTTGTTAGCTATCCAGACATTGTGGGTATTGGTGGGATCGCAGACCCCCTGCAGCTGGCCCACCGACATGAGCGCGGCCATTATTGCCGCCGGTGACAGCACTTTGGATGAGAGCAGAAGACCAATGAGCCCGGCCCCCATTCCCCAGATGTTGAGCGGGCCCCTGTAAAGGGCCAGCGGGGCCAGAGAGGCAAAAAAGATCACATACGGGACCGGACTGGACGGAACTACATTTAGGAGCAGAGGAGAAACGGCTCCTGTAACCAGGGGATGCGTAACGGCATTTAGGACCATCCCTATCCCCATGATAAGCGCTATCGCCGGGCCGACCAGCCCCACCCCTTCGAGGATAGAGCGGCTCAGCAGCTTGATACTGTCTTTTCTAAGCGTGGCAAAAAAGCCCCACACAAGGCCGAGAGCTATCGCAGCGATAATGGGAAAATCAAAGGCGCGGACCGGTTTAAAGATGAGGTTATATATAGCAAAGCAAAGTATAAGGACTATCGGCACTACCGGCGTAAGAACGGCAAAAACCGAGATCTTTGGGGAAAATTCCTGCCCTTTGACCAGCTTTAAGGAGGTTTTTAGCATGTCCGCAACAAAGGCCAGAACAAAAACAAAAGCGAAAAACAAAGCGGCATACTTTGCCCAGTCCGTCATCAGGGCGGACTTTACAACCCTCAGGGCAGCCTGGAGCTGTCCGCCAACAAAAAGCAGGTAGATCAAGGCGCAAAGGACCGCGGCTGCGGTAAGATACAGAATGGTTTTTTTTGCTTCAAATCTGACACCGACCTCTTTAAGAAGAAAGATCAGCAGGATCGCAAAAAAACCTGCGGCAAGCACAACGGCAAACCCCATTATCTGCGGCTGGGAAAGACCCAGAACGCTGATATAAAGCTGCCAGTTGGCAAGATTGAAAAGACCCCCAAAGCTGAGCCCCAGAAGGAACAGGCTGCCGGCGGTTATCGGCGCCACTCCTATCGAGAGCAGGATAGGAAATACTATGGACGCTACCATGATGACGGAGCCCAGGCCTCCAAGCACGGTAAAAAGCAGCGCCACTGCCAGCGACATTACAAGACAGACGCGGAAAGGATTGTCGCCCGCCAGTTCGGCCACCTTTTTTATCAGGTCAGCGGCTATCCCCGAGTTGGCCACGAACTGCGACAGCATAGAGCCGAATAGCACGGTAATTATGGCGGCATTAAGCCTCATAGCCCCGTCCGAAATAATATAGGAAGCGATATCTTTTGTCGGCACGCCTGCAAAAAAGCCGATTAGGACGGCCATGACGGGAAGGGCAATAAGAGCGGGAAGCCTGTTAAGGTACATCAGGGCCGCAAAAAATACAAAGATCAAAAGAAGGGCAAAAGCAACGAACATGATAATGGATTATAGCATGTAAGGCTTGATCATTAAAACAACTTTTCCTCTATTTGGCGCCGCTCTCCAACTGCGTTACCGCATTCATTATTATGGCAGCCAGATCTTCGGTTATAACTATTCTTTCTTTCGACAAAGCTTTAAGAACTGCTATGGCCTCTTTTCCTCCGATCTTTACAATAGAGGCAATGGCTCTGGTCTTATAAAAGTCTGCCCCGGTCCTAATGCTCTCAACAAAGGCCGGCAAAGCACCATTTCCCATAGCTGTAAGAATCGCGCTTGCCTGTTCACTGAGGTAATAATTATCGGATGTAAAGGCAGCCTTCAGTTCAGGAATAAATGCCTCTGCGTCCGCCCCGGATATTCTCAGCGCCTCAAGCGCCCTGTACCGGATCTGCCAGTTTGGATCATTAAGTCTCTTTCTCAGGTCCTGCGTCTTTTCCTTTCCCGGCAGGACTCCTTTTTCAAGCCCCTCATCTTCCGCTCCGTTTTGCTCAATGTATTTCAACGCTTTGGCCGCCTCTTCCCTGTATAACTGGTAAGGGCTGTTCAGCATTTCCGTTAACACAGGGATGTCTTTATTGCACCAGAAGATCTGATCCGGAAGGGGAATAATTATTGACGGAGCATTGCTCCAGTCAAATTCCGCGCGTACCGAACTGGGCATTTTTATCCGGCCGCTTTGGATCAAAAGTTTTACCGCTAGAGATTGTTTTGACAACTGCACCTGTCGAAATGCAACTATAAGGTCCTCGGCCGAACAGGAAGCGTAAGTCCTGCCGTGTGCGCCTTGAGGCACTCCTGTTTGCCGGACAAACGGCCGCACAAGCGCCTGCACCAGAACCAAAACATTTTTTGGGTCCGTATTATTCAAAACAGAAAGGGCCTCAGCACTTTCCGAGGACCCCAAGATCAGCGCGCTTTCATCCTGAAATTCCCATGATCTTGCATAAGATCCGAGCCCTGCATCAGTTAAACCCAAAGGAACTCCCTGACGTGTTTTATATATCAACATCATTATGTCCGAATTCGCTTTGCTTATTCCTGAATCTGCCAAAAGCTTTTGGAATTCCTCATCTGTTTTAGAAAGGCTAATAAAGTCAAAACTGTTCTGTCTGTACCCTGGGCCGTAAAGTTGTTCTTTATACCAGTACTTGATCAACGCCTCCGCGCCCGCATCCCCCAGCGCTAGCGCTTTATCCCAGCATTTATGTTCGATCAGCAAATAGGCGTTGACAGCGTCCTTTGTATTTTTATCAAATGCTCTCTGCCCGTCTTCATTCATTATCTCCAATAAACGCTTAGCCGACGACAGTGAGACGGCATAAGATGTGTCGCTGTTCATGATCGAGATCAGGAAAGAGATCACCTCTTGCGGCGGGTTTTTGATGCTTATAACAGCGGCCACAAACCCAACCCTGAGATCCTCTTCCATCTCTCTAAATACCGAAGAGACAGCCTTAAAAGCCTCCATATCGCCGCTTTCTTTTACAAGGGCGTATGCCGCTGCAAACCTTCTTGTGAGGTTTTCATCTGTCAGTCTCTCTTTCAAAAAGTCTATGCATTCCTTCGCACCTATTTTAGCCAGTGCTTCGGCGATATCCAGATATCCGCGCAGCTCTTTTTCATTGTAAGAATTGAACGCCTCCATCAGTACAGAAGCGCCTTTTTTGTCCCTGAAATTGCCTGTTGCAACAGCCGCCGGAAGCGTGTCCCCCTTATCCCATCCGTAATACTCAGAGTCTTTGCATGAAAAAAGCTGCTGCGCCGTTCCAAATTCCTCCAGTATAAAATTCCCGGCTTTTTCCGAATGGATTTTCCCAAGGGCTCCGATCGCGGTCGCCCTCATCCTATAGTTGCCCTGCCTGTATGCATTGATTATTGTATCGACCGCATCCTCATCCCCTGTCCTTCCCAAACACTCTATGACAAATCCTCTAAATAATTCTGCGCTAAAATCACCAAGGCCCTTAACAAGCTCTTTGTCGTCAAAAGCTGATACTATGGCAAACAAAGCTTTCTTCTCTTTGATCTCGGAAAGCAACTGGATCGAATACCTTCGAATCCACTCGCTCGTCGCAATTGGGCCTCCTTCTTTCTTTGAAACAAAGTGTATGTTTTCTATAAGAAAATCCATTCCTGAGATGTCTCCAAGCTTATAAAGGGCCATAGCAGCCTCTAAAGGAGAGTAGCCCAAACCGTTCTCTTCTTTGCGCCAGTCCCAACCCGTTTGATCGGCATGAATATAAAAATATTGATCGCAGTTTTGAAGTATCAATTTCAGCGGTGGTATAGCGCGCATATCTTTATATTTGTCAAGTTTTTCAAAGACAACATGCAGAATAGTAGAATTTTTGCACTCAAGCGCTCTAAGAATAAAATCCAAAAACTGTTCTTTGCCCGCAACTTTTTCATAGGCCAGGATCGCTTCTTCGGAGTTGGCGGCATAGTGAGGGTCCTTCATGTTGCGCTCCAGAAAAGCCAGCAGGATACCGGGGGCCCTTTTGTCTTGTGAGTTAGAAAGCAGCCATATTGCCCTGGTTTTTTCTGCCTCTGTGCCCCCTTCCAGCGCCTTTGCCCATCCAAGAAATTCGGCTTCCCTGGCCTCTGCCGCGTTTTTTGCTGAAGCAGGAACTGATGCCGCCGGCAGCTGAGCCATCCTAAGATGTGCTCCGTTATCACCGGCCTCTTCCAAAAAAGGCCTGCTTATCCTTGAAGCATCGACCGGCTCGCAACTTCTTACCTGGGGCATCTCTCTCTTTTGATTTTGGGCTGCCGACCTTACTGGTTCTATCATTTTGCTCCCTTTCCTATTTTGATAAGAGTTGACGGTCTTTCTTACGGTCTTATCGGATGTAATCGGGCACGATTTCATGGAAAAGTATGTGTCTGGCTCAATATCTTTTTGGGAGGGTGTGTCTTTTCTGCTCTATTGTTTGTCCAGGCCAAAGAGTTTGTCCACGGGTATCTTTATCGTCAGTTTATTATGCGAGGTAGTGATCTTTGCTCCCAGTTGCGGGGCTTCAAAGATCTCCGGGTTCTCAAACCTCATTATCAGAAATACCTTGTCGTCCTTTACCCCCTTTACGATAAACTGATCTTTGTTTATTATCATCGCTATTGAGGAAAGGACCTCTATCCTGGTCTGTCCTTTTGTCATTTTTTCCCGCAGATCCACCAGAAAACTAGGCGCAAGCTCTCGCTCCTGCACGATCAATATGTCGGGGAGCGGGGTCCTGGGATTTGCTATCATCTGTCCCTTATAGTAAAGCCCGCTGGAAGAGCCCCCGTCCAGGTTCATGGCATCGCGGCAGCCAAGGTCTTTCATCACCACGGCCAGTTCTTCAAAAAGGATGGGCTTGCTTATCGAAACAAAGAGCACTTTTTCGTCATAGGTAATGCCCACAGCGCTCCTGTTCCGGGGGATGAACAGATTGGGGTCCCTAAAGCCCTCCCCTTTTGCATCCAGGACCACTCTGCCGTTTGACAAAAGCAAAGGCCCGCAGGAAATGACCGCCCGGTAATTGTCCCAGTTCATGTGGCGCCACTTAGGCACCTGGATAAATTTGACCTTGTTGTCCTTTGTGATGGCCATGGCAGTTCCCATCCCGCCAAAGTAGACCAGCTGCCCGTCTATCACAATGTCCCCTATAGGCTTATAGGTTGCTTTACAGAAAAAATTACCGTTGATGGCCGCAACAGCCTGTGATCTTTCTACCATGCTCTGAAAGTTTTCCGGCCGGTTAGGAAAATCGCCTGCGACCACGGGGGTGATAAAGACCTTTGGATCCTTCAGGTCAGCGCTTACAACATCAACCGGTTTTCCTCTTATCTGTGCTCTTTTGTACTGAACGGGTTCTTCCGCAGCATAAAAACCCGCCTGAAGACACAAAATGAGAGCAAGAATTACTATTGTATAGCGCTTTATGTGCATGACAACTATATATCGTTTCCAGAAAAGGATAACTTGTGAAAATTAATAAAGATATTTGGCTAATTTATGCTATTTTTATGACTTTGCGAGGTAGTTTACCATAGAAAAGACTCCGGCTCCGGTAGCCCCCTTCGAATATGGCCCTATCTGCCTGTCAAGGACCACGGTACCTGCAATATCCATATGGACCCATGGGGTCTCCCCCACAAATTCTTTAAGAAAGACCGCAGCGGTGCTGGTCCCGGCTTTGCCCATATTTGAGCAGTTCTTTATGTCTGCAACAGAACTTTTGAGGTATTCCTTGTACTCCGGATAAAGAGGCAGCTGCCAGAGTTTTTCGCCGGATGCCTTTCCTGCTTCGATCACTTCATCAACAAATCTCTGATCGTTCCCAAGGACCCCGGTCGCCACATCCCCCAGGGCAGAGACACAGGCTCCCGTTAAAGTGGCAATGTCTATAAGTTTTGTCGCGCCCAGTTTTTTTGCATAGGTTATGCCGTCCGCCAGTATCATCCTGCCTTCGGCATCGGTAGAGATTATCTCAAGGGTCTTGCCGTCCATCGTATTTATTACATCCCCGGGCTTTAGCGCCCCTCCGTCCGGCATGTTCTCCGTCAAAGGCATTACCGCTATCACATTCTTCTTGAGCCTGAGCAAAGCTGCCGCCTCTATTGCATACAATACCGCCGCCGCCCCGGCCATATCGTGCTTCATCTCTTCCATCTTGTTCGAAGGCTTAAGGGAAATGCCTCCCGAATCAAAAGTGATCCCCTTGCCTATTAGAGCAATGACCTCTTTTGAATTCTTGTTCCCAAAGTATTTAAGAGTTATCATTTTGGGCTCTTCTGTACTGCCCCTGGCCACGGCAAGGAGGCCGCCCATTTTAAGCTGCTGCATCTCTTTTTTGCCCAGGACTTCTATTTCCAGACCGGCGGACTCAGCCGCTTTTTTTGCTGTCTTTTCAAAAATAGAAGGGGTGAGCTTGTTGGAGGGATGATCTGCCAGTTCGCGGGCCTTGTTAACTGCCTCACATATTACTGCGGTTGTTTGAGCTGCCGCGGCATATTTTTTGATATCTTTTGCGTCGGCAACGGCTATCGTAACTTGACCAAGTTCGGTCTTCTCCTCTTCCCTGCTGCTCTTATACCCTTCAAATTCGTACTGTCCTATGTAAAACCCTTCTACAAGGGCCTTCAGAACCGCCTCGGAAGGAGAGGAAGGGCAAAAGCCTGCCAGCGACACTGCAAGCTCTTCAACCTTTAATTTTTTCGCCTCTTGAACTAGCTGAGCCGCAGCCGCCCTTGCCTTGTCAGCGTCAAAGCCGTCCCTTTTGCCAAGCCCTGCGACGATCACCCTTTCTGGAGCGATCCTGTCATGGGTATGTATTACGGTAAGCGTTTTTTCTTTGCCGGAGATCTCTTTCTTTGCGATAAGGCTCTCTATCAAGCCCCCGATCGCCTTATCCAGGCCCGCCGCCGCTGCCGACGGCTTAACTGCGCCCTCAAAAACGCCCACGGCCAGAGCGCCGCATTTTATTTTTGTGATCTCCCCGCTGTCAAACAAGATCTTCATTGTTATGTATTAGAATTTTACCTTTGGGACTTCATTTGCACCTTCCGCGGCCTTGAACAGGGTTTTTTCTCTGTCAAACCCGAACATGCCCGCAAAAATGCTTGTAGGGAACCTTCTTACTGCGATGTTGTAGTTCTTAACGGTCTCGTTATACCTCATCCTCTCAACGGCTATCCTGTTCTCGGTCCCTTCTAGTGAATCGCTCAGCTGCCTGAAGTTGGCATCCGCTTTAAGATTTGGATAATTTTCCACGATCATCAAAAGCCTCGAAAGAGCTCCTTCGAGCCCGTTGGCAGCGCTAACTTTGTCGCTTGTAGAAGCAGCCCCTGCCAGCCTTGCCCTTGCGTCAGACACATTCTTGATGGCTTCTGTCTCGTGTATTTTGTACCCTTTGACCGTTTCCACCAGGTTTGGGATAAGGTCCAGCCTTCTCTGGTACTGGTTCTCTACCTGGGCCCAGGAGGCCTTTACCGACACATCCATTCCGACAAGATTATTATATACACCTATCACCCAGCCCCCTATTATGACTGCCGCGGCTATTATCCCTATTATCCAGATCCATTTTTTCGACATCAGAATCTCCTTTCCTACCAAGATCTTCCGGCCCCGCCCCCGCCCGATGATCCGCCTCCAAAGCCTCCGAACCCGCCTCCGCCGCCAAAACCTCCTCCAAAGGAGCCTCCGCCAAACCCGCCGCCCATCCACATGCCCCTTCCGATGGCGCCTCCGCCTCCTCCAAAAGAAGCGGCCAGACCAATTATAGCACCGATGGCAGCGCCAACCGCGGCAGCAATAAAATACCCGATAAAGGCTCCTGTAAGAGCAGAAAAGACAGCTTTGGAGACTTTTTTGGTCCTGTCAAAAAGCCCCATCAGGGCGGCAAACACAACGAACAACGCCGCCAAAAGCAGGAGGCCTATCAAAGAGCCCTTCTTTGCCGGAGGCTTTCCAATATCCTTGATATTGCCGGATATCCTTTTGTTGAGAGCAGCAACACCTGAGACCAGCCCTTCTCCATAATGTCCCTTCTTGAAGTGGGGAACAACTTCCTCGTCAAGCACCCTTCCGCAAAAAGAGTCGGTCAAGAGGTATTCAAGTCCGTAGCCAACCTCTATCTCCGTCCTTCTTTCTTTTTCCGCCACAAGTATAAGATAGCCGTTATCCTTGCCTTTTTCACCAAGTTTCCATTTTTCGAAGAGTTTTACCGCATAAGTTTTGGGGTCAAGAGGCTCAGTGCTCTTTACCGTGGCCACGGCCAGTTCGCAGCCGGTTTTCTTTTTGAGCAGGGCGGCCATGGAAGAGAGCTTTTCTTTAGAGGCGGGATCTATTATCCCCGCAAAGTCGTTAACATGACCAACAGGGGAAGGAAATTTAATCTCTGCGGAAAGACATGTTCCGGTAAATAGAACAAGAAAAAGAAAAATCCCGACACTGAAGTGCCGGCTCCTGTTTGAACAAAACCGGAGCCGAACCTTTAGGTTCGGGTCATTGCTACACATTGACTATTTTAGTTCTTTCTTGGCAAGACGGATGGCAGACCTGACCCGCGACCGCGCTGTCCCGCCCTCGATGTCCTTGTCGTTTATGCTGGACTCGGGAGTGATAAAATCATACACATCCTGCCCTATTCTGTCGCAGTAGAGAGCAAATTCCTTTTTGGAAAGCGCGTAAAGCTCCTTGTTGTTGTCCACGCAGTAGCGCACTATCTTTCCGACGATCTCGTGCGCTTTTCTAAAAGGGACGCCTTTTTCCACTATATAGTCGGCAAGGTCGGTTGCGGTAAGCCAGCCGGTCTCCACCGCGGCTTTCATGTTGTCCTCGTTTATCTTCATGGTCGAGACCATTTTCTGCATTATCAACAGCACTGTTTTTACCGTATCTATCGAATCGAACAGAGGCTCTTTGTCCTCCTGCATGTCCCGGTTATAGGAAAGCGGAAGGCCTTTCAGCATGGTAAGCACGGAAAAAAGATCCCCGTAGACGCGCCCGGTCTTGCCGCGCGACAGCTCCGCCACATCCGGGTTCTTTTTTTGAGGCATTATGGATGAGCCGGTAGAATAAGCATCTGCCAGTTCGATGAACTTGAACTCGCTTGAGGACCACAGGACCATCTCTTCGGCAAGCCGCGAAATATGCATCATAAGTATTGCGGCATCCGCCAAAAATTCAGCAACAAAGTCCCTGTCAGAAACAGCGTCAATACTGTTTCTGGAAATGTCCTTGAAGCCCAGCTCTTTAGCCAGCGCCCACCTGTCTATTGGGTAAGAGGAGCCTCCAAGCGCTGCAGATCCAAGGGACATGATGTCCGATCTCTCAAGACATTGCTTTAATCTTTGCCTGTCCCTGCCAAGCATCTCAAAGTGCGCCATCAGGTAGTGGGAAAACAATACCGGCTGCGCTCTCTGGGTGTGGGTGTAGCCCGGCATTATGACATCGAGGTTCTTGTCCGCAAGATGTAAAAGCGTTTTCTGGAAGGACTTGACGAGTTCAAGGATAAAAGAGATCTCCTCTTTCATGTACAGGCGAATGTCCGTCACCACCTGGTCGTTCCTGCTCTTTCCGGTATGTATCTTTTTCCCTGCCTCGCCTGTCTTCTGGGTCAGGAGCACTTCGATGTTCATGTGGATGTCTTCGTGTTCTTTTTTTATCGCCGCTTTCCCGGAGGCTATATCCTCTTTTATCTTTTTAAGGGCCGAGGTTATTTGCGAGTGCTCGGTCTTTGTCAGGACCTTTGCCGACAAAAGGGCGCCTGCCCAGGCTATATTCACATCTATGTCGTGCTTGAACAGCCTTTTGTCAAAGTGAACGGACGAATTAAAATCCTCCATCGCCAGGTCCATCTGCCCCGAAAACCTCCCGGCCCATTGCTTGTCCTTCATTTGCTTTGCCCCCTCATCTGAAGCCCAAAGAGCTTGATAAAGCCCTCCGCGTCCTTCTGGTCGTATATCTTGTCTTCTTCAAAGGTTGCCAGGTCTTTTTTGTAAAGCGAATAAGGCGATTTTCGTCCCGCAACAGAACAGCTGCCCTTATACAGCTTGAGCCTGACTGTCCCGGTCACGCGCTGCTGGGTCTTTTCGACAAAGGCATCAAGGGCCTTTTTGAGCGGGCAGAACCACTGGCCGTTGTAGACCAGTTCCGCGTATTTCTTGGACACTATTTCCTTATAGTGAGAGGTTTCTTTGTCAAGGGTTATGGATTCCAGCGCCCTGTGCGCGGCATACAGGATGGTTCCTCCGGGAGTTTCATAAACCCCGCGCGACTTTATGCCCACAAGTCGGTTCTCGACAATATCGACCCTGCCTATACCGTTGCATCCGCCGATCCTATTAAGGTGTTCTATCAGCGCCGCGGGAGCCATCTTTTTGCCGTTAACGCTGACAGGCTCTCCTTTGCTAAAGCCTATCTCAACATATGACGGCCTGTTGGGGGCTTTTTCCGGAGAAGCCGTAAGAATGAACATGCCCTCGTCCGGTTCATTGTAGGGATCTTCCAGTATCCCGCCCTCGTAGCTTATGTGCCACAGGTTCCTGTCCATGGAATAAGGTTTTCCCTTGGCAAATTTGAGCGGAATGCCGTTGTCTTTGGCATACTGCAGCTCTTCTTCCCGGGACTTTAGTTCCCACTCCCTCCAGGGGGCTATTATCCTTAGTTCCGGGGCCAGCGCCATGAATGTGAGTTCAAACCTTACCTGGTCGTTGCCTTTGCCGGTAGCCCCGTGTACAACTGCCTCGGCCTTTTCCTTTTTGGCTATCTCCACCTGCTTTTTGGCTATCAAAGGACGCGCTATAGAGGTGCCCATCAGGTACTCGCCTTCATAAACCGCTCCGGCCTTGAGCATCTTAAAGATGTATTCACTTGCAAATTCGGAGCGCAGGTCCTCTATATAGATCTTCGAAGCCCCTGTCTTCAGAGCTTTTTGCTTCAATCCTTTTAGTTCTTCCGCCTGACCCACATCCGCCGCAAAGCAGACCACCTCGCAGCCGTAATTATCCTTGAGCCACTTTATCATTATCGAGGTATCCAGGCCGCCTGAATAGGCAAGGACTACTTTATTTATTTTATCTCCCATAATAGATCTCCTAATCTTGTACAGACGCCCCGCCGGGGCGTCTGTCCGCCAATAATTTCACGAGCACAGCTTTTTGCACATGCAGCCTGTTCTCGGCCTGGTCAAATACGATGGAATTTGGGCTTTCGATGACCTCATTTGTGATCTCATCCCCGCGATGGGCCGGAAGGCAATGCATGACCAACGGTAAATTGCGTTGGGGCGAACGGCCGTTTGCCCTTATCAAATCCATATTTACCTGAAATTTTGCAAAATCCTTTTTTCTCTTTTTTGTTTCCTTTTCCTGCCCCATCGACGCCCAGACATCGGTGTAGATAACATCCGCGTCTTTGACGGCTTCTTTTGGATCATGCGAGATCTCGCAACCCTCCATCTCATACCCCTTGGGACAGCAAAGAAGGAACTTTATCCCTGTTTTCTTGCACAATTCATTGAGCGAGCGCGCCACATTATTCCCGTCCCCGACAAATACAACCCTAAGATCATTCTCCTTGCCCCTTGCCCCTTGACCCTTGACCCTTTCCCGTATCGTATATACATCCGCCAGCGCCTGGCACGGATGCGCCTTGTCCGACAGGGCATTGATAACAGGGACTGTGGCATATTTTGCCATTTCTTCAACTTTGGAATGTTCAAAGGTGCGGTAGATTATGCAGTCCACATACCGGGAAAGCGTGCGGGCCACATCGGCCTCGGACTCCCGGCTGCCTATCTGGAGCATCGACTCGGAAAGTGAAACTGCATGCCCGCCAAGCTGGAACATCCCCACTTCAAAAGAGACCCGCGTCCTGTTGGAGGGCTTTTCAAAGATCATCGCCGCGGTCTTGCCTTTAAGCAGAGGCTTTAGCGGCTCTTTCTTTAGCTCTGCCGTAAGGTTATATATTTCTTCTATAAAGGAAGAAGACAGCTCATTAATTGAAAGCAGGTTCATTATAGAGGTAAATATAGCATAATAAGGGGGGTAAAATCAAAAAACCATAAGATTCTTATTGCAGTGTGTGCCCAAATCTTATGGCATTGCGAATAGGGATTTTTTGGCCGGGATCGTTAAAAGGGACTACCTGTCCATAAGAATTATCATCCGGACATTTGCCAAGTACTACAGCAAAAATGTTTTGCAGAGCCAGAAAACCCCAGCTTCTGCTGTCAAAGGAGTTTTCCCTGTTATCCCCGACCACAAAACAGTGGTCTCTCGGTATTGTTCCCATCTCGGTTTTATCCCCGGATATCCCGGCGATGCGCTTGATACTTGCTCCCAGATCCCTTGGGGACCAAAAAGCCACGATGTCTTCTGTCCACGGCAGGTCCGGATCAAGAACTCCCCCCAGATACATCTTTTCCAGGCAAACAACCCTGTCGCTGATCGTTAATGCCGGGGACATGGAATTTCTTATGATGGACCCGACAAAAACCCTGGGAAAAAGGTTGACCGCCAAACGCTGGACAAAGAGCTCTACGGGAGAAAGGTCCTGAAAGACTTTAAGGTGGACCTTTTCGCCGGGATAAACGCTGTCCCTTTCCAGCTGCTCAGCAAATCTGAACACCGGCGTCCTTAGACACTGGGGAAGATGTCTTTCTATCCTGCCTCTTTTGGAATCCAGTATGGAAGCGAATCTGACGCTTGGCATTGCTGAAAGTTATATCGAGTTCAAAAAGCGGGGATTTCACAGCGGGCAGTTATTTTCGCAATTCTTTTTTAACTGCCTCCGCCTTTCCTAAGTTGGGCCAGTTCGGCATTGACCTGTTTTGTGCTTTCATCAAGGAGACCGGAAATAAATCCGCCATTGAGAACCGCATTACTTGTCAGGCCGTTGAGCGCCTTCATATTTGCCACAAAGTCGTCGGAAATATTAACCTGGGTTCCCCTTGCCACATAAAGAGAAAGCAGATATTTGACACATCCGGAAATATAGAGAGCGAACTCATTATTTGTGGTTTTTAGTTCTTCCCAACTGATCTCTGTTTTATTAAGTAAGAGGTCCCTCATAAGCACTGCAAGCGTTGCCCTTTGAGCTTCTGTAATAACACTCTGTCCTTTAAGCCCGTTCAATTTAGCATCAAGAGCTCCTATGAGGGAAACATTGGGCATCAAATAATCTTCCCCCGCGTTCAGGAAAAGGTGGCTTAACAGTTTCTCAAAATTATCATCGCTAATGTCGCCCAGCCTTTGTCTGAAAGCAGATCTGTTTATCGTCCTCAACATAGAGATCTTTCCCTGCGGTGAAACTTCTAACCCTCTGTTTAAAAAAGTATCTTTCATAAGTCCCAATTTTGCAAAATAGCCTCCGTCCCCATAATAGATGTCTTTGATCTTTTTGATCTCCGCGGAACAATCTGCCGCGTATTTCTTTTTGGCCCTTTCTACATACGCCGGTTTTTTATACGGATCAGCGTTCTGATAAGCAGTATAGTCCTCCGCACTTAGATTTCTCCGCAAAAAAGCATCACAGTACTCGACCGCTCCAAGCAGCACTTCTCCGGCCTGACCGCCGGCCCTTGCCGTTTCTTCCCATGATAAAGAAGGCGACACTTGATATGTTTTCCAGTAATCTCTCGGGTGGCAGGTAATGCCTGGATTGTCTATATAGATCTGCGCAAGATTCCTGGGAATAACCTCATGCCTGTCTATTCTGTTCATATAGCGCGTGACAAATTCGCTCCTGTATATGTCCGGGAGCAGTTTGGCAAAAGCTTCCCTGTCTCCTCCCTGGGACTTTGGCAGAAGCAGCCATCTCCAGTTTGGAAGGTTATGATCGAGGAAAGCGATTATGTCCTGGTCCCCTCTAAACCGGGGGGAGCTGCTGTTTTCTTCATTGCCGAACATTTTGCTTACCTGAACTCTTAAACCCTGCCGTTTATCGGGCGTCGCAGCTTTAAAAGCGAAAAGAGAATTCAACTGGGCCATAAAACCATAATTGGCAATTTTTGAATCGGCCCCCGTTGAGTTCCAAAAACCTGGGTCATAATACCGATACCTTCTTTGAAAACAGCCATAGCTAATTTGCTGAAGTCTTGACTGGTCGTTGGAAAAATTAATTGTTTCCTGTATTACCTGAGGCGATAGTATGCCATAGACCTTTTCGGGGTGCTCCTCAAGCACTTTAAGTATGACCTCTCTCAATTCGGTTTCCAATCGGGCCTTTTCCTCCTTTTCCTGTTCTGTCCTTGGCGATGCAAGTTCGAGAAGCCTTGCTGCTTTTCCTCTATTGCCTCCAACACCAAAAAACCAGCTGCCTGTAAGGTGATTGGCCTTGAACCCGGCGACAAATTCTTCTAGTCCTAGACCGGCCTCCTCTTGTCTTAGTCTGTTCTCGAGCCTTCTCAGCACCACGGTCGAGGCCTGCAATCTTAATGTTGCCTGAATGTTGGACTCATCAAGCCCTCTTCTCAAGGTAGGGGCTATCCAGCCGTTGGCCGCGGCTTTTATCCCGACCCCATTAAGTCTCTCAATCTCCAGTTGAGTCAGCACTTGTATGTTGTCCTTGTTCACATTGTAATAGTGTATTGTCCCGGCGATCTCTCCTCCTACAAAAGCCGCTCCGGCAACGATGGCACATATACCTCCGGTTGCTATTATTGACCCCCCGGTTATTACACCTCCTGCTCCAAGACCCGCAGCAGCAGATGCTCCTTCTGCGCCTCCCGTAATAGCGGCAAGCAACAGATGTCCGCCGCCTCCAAGGATAAAGCCCGCGGCTTCTGCTGCAAGTACTTTCCTTAGGGAATCTCCCATGTTGTTACCGGGTTCCAGCCCAGCGTTAAATCCATGCAGGGCGGAAAACAGGACCCCCATTCCTAAGCCTAGCCCTCTGCTCCATGCCGCAGACATGGCAGGATTGGCCCCAAGCCTTGCCGCCAGACCCGGGAACAAAAACTTGATCAGAGACATAGAAAGTTTTGGCCCATAGTGCAGTCCTGCAACGAATAACAGATTGTTCCTCTGTCTAACCCAGAATTCCTCGTTAATAACAGGCAAATGTCCTTCCCCGATCACATTAAGCAATTCCAAAAGAGCCACATCTCTACCGATATGCCCCCAAGTGTTCAATTCTCCAAGAACTCTCACTCTATAGTTTGGAGCTTCTGGGACTCCTGGCAAAGCCCTTTCAGCTCTAACTTCAGCTGCCGCATTCCCGGATTCGGCAGAACTTGCAGGCGCCGCCGTCCTTGGAGCTTCGGGAGACGGCCTTGCCGCAGGTTCAGACGCAGGCCTTGCCGGTTCAGCAGACACCTGGCCAGCTGGTCTTGCGGCTTCAGCTGTGGCAGGCGCGGATTCGGCAGGCCTTGCGGGCGCACCCGTCCCAGCTTCAGCAGTTGGCCTTGGAGCGGGTTCTGGCGCTGTTGCAGTCCCAGGCGCCGGCCTTGCCGCGGGTTCAGACGCAGGTCTTGCCGGTTCAGCAGACCCCTGGACGGCAGCTCCGCCTCTGCCAACTTCCTCTATATTCGTAACTCTTAAGGGCTCTTCTGACGGAACACCACTAACAGGTCTGCGAGCGTCGGGCCTGCCGTTCCTCTCGAACAGGTCGCCGGCTTCACTGGCAACATCGTGAATGCCTTCAGCATTCCCTCTTTCTCTCAGGTGTATCTCAACCATTTCATGAAGAAGATCGCTCTCAAAATTCCGGGAACCGAATTCCGAAGCCCTTATGTATACATCATATCCGCCCTTGCCGTCCGCTTTCCAGACCATGCCGCCTTCCAGTGATGAAGGCCATTTAGCATCCGGAACCGTTTTGAACCTTATCGCCCGCTCTCCCGAAGCGGCCGCTTTTGCTCTTGTTTCTTCAGAAAACCACTGTTCCTGCGCAAGATTGTCCAGCGCCGTTTGTATCTTTGCATTGGCGGCGGCGTCAACAGCAGCCCCGTGCAGGCTAATGGTTGCCGCCTGGCCTCTCGAAAGCTTTCCGGACCTTGCGCCTCCTTCCTCCGGAGGAACATCAGCCGCAAGAGGCAGTTCCTCTGCAGCGGCAAAAGGAGCGTCCGGCAGGCCAAGCAAAGGCTGTCTTAAGGCAGGCTGCCCGCCGGCAACAGGAGCCGCCGCTTCCCCGGCTCCCGCGGCAGCTGCCGCGGGCCTCTGCGCTCTGGCAAGCGCTTCAAGCCTCGGACATTCAAACATGACAAATCTTTGCATCATCCTTTGATCAGTATGATTTGAAATGTGCTCCCTCATCCTCTGAAAAACCCCGAGGAACTCGTTGACTATATTTTGTCTTACAACATCGGGAAGATTTCTTAACCTTTCGATCATGTCAAGGTCCAGCGCAGGGGAACTTTCCCTCAGTATTCTTACCGCCTCATCCATTGTCATGAACTGGTCCCCGGCAAGATCAACGGCTCTTCTTAGCGCAAGATCAAGTTGATACATGGGTGTTCTGTCAACAAAGCCTCCCGCATTCCTGACGTTGAACATGGATACTACCCCGTATTCCGTCAGGGAAAATCTAAGATCTGACAAATGCACGCCCATCCCCTGCCTGATCAGTTCGAGCTGTGCAAGAGAAGGAAGCACGCCTCCGTGCTGGCCCGTCCTGATAGCCTCTCTTACCGCTCTCAATCCCTCGGGGGTATCAGCCAACATCAGCCTGGTAAGATACTCTCCTCTTATTTCCACCGACTTGCCGTCACTAAACCTTATCCTGTAATTGCGCTCCGCCGTATATTGGCCGCCGAGATTATCAGCGGCAGGGTCAAAAACCACAAGGTCATTGCCCGAAAATTGTCTTGGCCAGGGATCGCTCATTTGAACCACAAAGTCAAAAGTATTTGTCCTTAAACCTCTTGTTACCGTTCTTAACACATCTGAGGGGGCGCCCTGGGGTCCGGCCAAGGTAACATGATTTGCCCTGAGCACGCGCCCTCCCGAGATCCGGCTTAAACCCTCTCTTGCAAAAGTATCGACACTATCAAAAAAAGCGTCCAAACCAAGCTGGCGCGGGGACCCCAGAGGCTCATGGAAAAGTCTTCTTGCGGCGCTCCTCATTCCCTGGCCCAGTCTTTCAAGCGGAGAAAGGTCCCTTAAGCCTCCTTCTATCAAAACTTCCCCGAGTGAAGCCTCTGCTCCATAGATGTCCGTAACGGTCAACTGAGGTCCGGTACTGCCGCCAAAAAGACGCCTAACGCCTCTAAATAAATTCCCAAGCGTAAGATCGGCAATATCTACGACCCTCGAGCCTACAAGGCTCGCCCTTTCCGGGTTCTGTCCGGTTATCTTTCTCCAAAGATAACTGTTAAGAAAAGGCTCGGTGAGAGGTTCAAATATATAGCGCAGCGTTCCTTCGGGAAGCCCCCGCAGCCCCGCTCTGTTCAACTGGCCGTTCCTTAACAACTCCACTCCCGCCCTTGAGGCCCTTGCGGATACTCTTATCAGATCTATGACGCTTGTCAGCCCAACGCCAAAAGTGGCCCTTGAGATCTGGGCTGAGCCGATAAGGATGGGAAGCATCGTAAAAAGTCTGGCAAAAGCTTCCGCGGGGTCCTGGGATTCTCTTGCGGTATCTTTTATCAATCTGAACAGTTCAAGACCTGATTCCCATCTTAGGAAATGCCATACCGTTTTTAGTGCCTCTATGGAAAATTTCTTGAAACCATCGTAATCCCCGTTCAAAAGGCAGTTGACGGCCTTGGAAGAATAATCCGCGAACATTGCCGCTATGTCCAAAGGAATAAGATAATACCAATCAACAAGCGTATCTAAATAGCCTCTGCCCAGGCTTTTCCCTATGTCGTCCAGATCGCTTAACTGCAGCCCGTCCTTCAAAAATCCGCTTCGGAAAAGGTTTGTCACATCGTCCCAGGTTTTGGCGGCCAGCGCGGCTCCCGGTATGGAGCCTTTTACAAAATGAGTTACCCTGAAGCTGCTGTTGCCGTCATCCTTGACAAAGGTCTGAGGGTCAAAGCCCTGGTACGGGCAGTCAAATAACTCTATCGGTGGGGCGGGCTGAGGCAGCGTTCCCCTTATTGCCAGATAGTCCAGAAGCATTACCGAAAGGACATACCTGCTGTCAAAACCTCCTCCCGACATTTTGGACACGCCCTCGTAGTGTTCGGGATTGAACAGTACAAGGCTCTGGCCCTTTTCCTTCAGTTCTCCGGCAAACCTTCTCAGTTGTTCAAAATATTGATGCCACTGCCTGTATCTTAATCCCGGCTCCGTGGGTTTTGTCAGTTCATCGGCTTTTCCGCCAAGCCCGTATCTATCTATCTGTATAAGCTCATTTTCTGCTAATCCTATAAAAGCGAGTATGTCGTCCCCGCTTACGGAATTCTGAGCCTTAAAATAATCCCCTGCCGATCCGCTGAGCTGGCCGATAAAATATCTTGCCGGGTCGTGGTAGCCGACCACCTGTTTAAGATAAGACCCCACAGGCTGGGAATAACCTCCTCTTTGCGAAAGCCTCCTGGTAAAAGCGCTTCCCGCCTGAGACCAAAAGCCTCTTTCGGCAAAAAGGGAATCTATCACCTGGGGATACGAAGAAGGCCCTGTTTCGCGCCTGCCGGCTTCCGGCCTTACGCCGGTAAGGGCTCCTCCCACAAGGAATTGAACGGCTGTCCAGATCCCGCCCGACAGGGCGCCCGGAGCCGCGGCAATGGTCCTTAGCCAGTTAATGTTCTTCCAGTCCTGGTCAAGCCCGTTCAACAGTATCTGAAAGGCAAGTTTTGCGCGGGTCACTTCATGCTCTTCTCCGACACAAACCTCGAAAGAGTTGAACCCGCCCGATGCTTCCATGCCTTCTTCAACTACCTGAACAAGATCGTCCCATATAATATGACCGTCAATATCGACAAGCCTTGTTCTGTCGCTGACCCTGAACAGTTCTCTAAAATAGCTGCTGTAGTTATAGATCCCCGGCAGAGTCCTCAGCCTGTCCCAGAGCTTTTTGTCTATGCTTCCGTCAAATATATATGTGTAGACCTTATTGGCCTCTATTTCTAGGCGGACCATCTCTTTTTTGGCGTCCACAAGGCGCTGTTTAAGGTTTTTTATCTCTTCCTTAAGGGCCGAAAAATCCTCGCTCAAAAAGATCTCTTCTTTTGTGTCATACAAAAGATGGGACAACAGCCTCTTTATCTCTTCTTCATTTTTCGGCTTTATCCGTCCTTCCCTGATCTGTTTGCGTATAAGAGCGATTATCTGCCCTTCCAGCTGTTTTATCCCGCCCCTTAAGGAATCTATGGCCGTCTGGATCTCTTTTAACCTCGAAACGGTCTCATCCGTAAAGAAATGCATCTTCAGCAAAGAGATGAGCCAGGACTGAGCCCCCATCTGCTGGACCAGGTTCGAGGCATCTATTCCCGCCTCGCGGTTGCCGGAGGAAATGGCATAGAGCAGTGTCGCTCCAAACCCCTGGCTTGCGTCCCTTTTCTTGACAAGGTCCCTCATGACAAGGCTTGTCTGAAGCCCGTAGGCGATCTTTTTAAGTATGTTTAGAACACTGTAATAGAGCTTGGAGAGCTCGGGATCCCCGGAAAAAAGAGCTTCGACCCTTTCTTCGGGGCCAAGCGACAGGATGTAAGAACCCTTCTTCTCCAGGAGGTCGGCAAATTTGTTGAGATCATTTATCTCCTTTTCGGAAAGCCCCTGTTTGAACGGCTTCAAAAAACCGCTGACCCTGGCAAGGATCATCCTGCCGAGGTCGTTTATCTTTGACCCCCCGCTAAGGGACGATAAAGCCTTGACATCCTCTTCGCTAAGCAGGGTTTGATAACCGGCGCACCACTGTCTGACCTTTATTAACAGGGATCTCTCTTCCGCAGTTAAAGCCCCGGTACCGGTCCCGCGGCTTAAGATCGCGGTCAAGTCTTTTTCGGTCAATCTTCTTATCAGGTTTATCTCTTCGTCGTCGGCAAGCACTCCGTTTATCAGATAATTAGACCCGCCGAACACCCTTGCCGCCGCTCTTATGTGGGCGCCGCACATTTCATTGACGGGAGGATCGACCTCTTCCCTGCCGTAAGAAGAGACCCCGGCGCTCTGGACCCCGGGCAGCCCCGCAAGCGGATATCCTGTTCCGGAGATCGCCGACACGATCGCGGACAATGGAGCTTCTTTAGCGTACCGTTCTACAGTGTGGGTCCGCTCATCCGGACGGTACCCATCCGCGGACGGATCAGGCAGATTCCCCGGTTTTATCCGGACGCCCTGTCCCGACGGTCCTGCCACCATTTCGTAAGCAACGGGGGAGTTCTTGAAAAATTCCATTTTTTCATAAGCCCGCAGAGCCTCGCCGTCAATTATGATCCTGTCGACCAGGCGGTTGGAAAAGTCGCTGCCAAAAACAAAGTCGTCATGCTGCCTTCTTATAAGAGAGGTATACCTTTCCGCCGTTTCGGCAGCGGCAGTCCGGGCTTCAACATACCGACCCTTGCGGGTTTCATCTGCGTCTATTCCCGCAAAGGCCATTCCCAGGGCCTGCACCACGACCCTCTGAGCAGAATCCTGCTGCACCCCATCGGGGACCATAACGGCAAGGTTTTGCGCCAGGATAACTTCGTCAACCGTCAATCCTGTGCCGGCGATCCTGCCCACAATAGAAGCGGTTTCGTTAAGCCTTCTGGAATATTCCGGATCAAGGTCCAGGGTCTTAAGGTCATATATGTCCCCGTCCTTGAGCCCGGCGCTTCGGAACAGGTCCTCGGTGGTCCTATTCAAAGGATCGGCAACAGAAAGGTTATATTCTCTCAAAAGAGTTAATTCTTCCTGTGAAATGAACCTTCTGAACTCGATCCCCAGCGCCGCCAGCTTTAGGATCTCGTCCGGCCCCCTGAATCCGGCCTGCTCAAGTATCCTCGAAGGGTCGCTTTCATCCGTTATCCTGGTATTTTCTTCGTTAAGCCTTGCCTGTTCCAGGTATTTTTCTACCTCTGCGACCGCGTCTTCCCTGGTGATGCTGCCCCGTGCCACTCCTTCCGCTATAACGCAGAAAAATATGAGTTTCCGCTGGATCTTTGCCAGAGCCCTCCCGCTGGCCGTATCCTGGTCAAAACCCTTTTCGTCCAGAAGTTTGTCCCTGAGAGCAACAAGTCTTTTCCGCCACTGCACTTTCTGGTCCTGGCTAAGGTCCTGGGTCGATCTGGTAAGATTGGCCGGGGATGTGTTCAAGAAAGACATCGCCAGCTCAAGTATCCTTCTGCGGTTGGGCCCGGTCAGTAAAGCCGATCCCTGGCCGAACACTGAACCTGTGGAAATAAGATATGCCAGTCTCGCCGCTTCCGCCTGTTCGCTTATGTCCCTGGGGGTCTGAGGTTTTACGCCTTCGGAGATCCTTGTGAGAGAATCGCCCGTCATATCGTCAGGCTTCAAAGAACGCCTCTCCTGCAGTGCTTGAGAATCGGGGAAATATCCCTCATAAGAAGGATTGCTTCTCAGGTTCCTTAACGCTTCATAGGTATAATTGTCTATCCTTCCGGTAACGGCCGAAAAAGCGGGGTTGATCCTGCTTATCAGTTTTTGAACGAACATCAGGAACGGGTTTGGCTCCGAAGCCGACTGCGCTTCACTGCCATCCTTTAAGGTGTGAACGCTTGAGCACAGCTGCTCGATCTCTCTGTTGCCTTTCGAAAGGTATAAGCTTATTGTCAGCCTGCTCCTTCTACCGCTGTCATCCTTTTCTTCCGAGACATCGATGATAAAGGCCCAAAAGCCTTTTTCTACCATTGATATCGCATGCTCCGCTTCGGCCCTGCTTAAGGGGGTAAATCCCGAAAGCAGCTCTGTTCTTGTCTCTTTTATTGCGGCGGCAATAAGCGGATCATCAAAAGTCCGGTACCTGAAAAAGTCATGCGGCGGAATAGTTCTGCTTTCCGAAGGATCTATGTCCAGGGAAAAGAGGCCTTCGGCTTGTTCGCTCATGATAACGCCAGCCGCTCTCTGACTGTCGATGGCCAGGATCTTGCCCTTGCGGATGTTGAACTTTAGTGATTCCACATCGTAGCCGGCAGCTTCCAGAAGGCCGGCATTTGCTTCTATTTCCTGGATGGCTTTTGCCTTTTCAGCGTCGCTGGTCCCGTACGCCTGCAGGCCCATTACAAACTTTTCCGCCTGATCGGTCACTGCCTTCATGCGGCCGGCAATGGAATTTAATTGGGGATCGTCCATTGCTTTAAGCCTTGCCTCCCAGATGCCGGAAGCCAGTCCCTGTATTTCCGTCAGCATTCCTTTGTAGGCTTCGATGTCGAGCTCTTTTATCCTTGCAAGCCCCTGCCTTGCAGCCTCATACCTCATCTTGGTCATAAGCCCCCAAACAGCCGCGGCAGACCGCCTGACGCTCGAAGCCAAAGACAGCGAAGCCTCCGGCCCCAGCCTCTTTGCCGCCATGCCGACAAGCATCTCCACCGCCGCGTCCTCATCAAGAGGAAGGGCAAAAAACACATCGATCACCGCGTCATCAAAAAGGGTGCCCGAGTCAATAAAGTCCTTAAAAAGGTCTCTTGCCTCCTGCTGCGAAAGGCTCCCCTCCGCTCTGTCCTTCCACATTTCCGCAAAACTCTTCCTGACATGGGGAACGGTTTCGCCGCTGTATTTGTATTGTCTTCCACCCAGCAGGTACGCGATCGAGGCCTGTTCTTTGCTGGCGTTGTACAGATCAAGATATCGCGCAGCGTAAAAAAGATCTATGCCTTTTGCGGTAAGATACTTCCTTCCTTCGTGGGTTATCCTAAGCGCATCGTTCCTCAGGTTCAAAGAATATGAGATGGGCCTTAAGCTTCTTATACAGTCTCTTACGGCGTCCTCGCTGTAATCGGCATTGATCAGGGCGGCAAGGTTCTCTTCCGTCATAAGCTCAAAGGCTTTTTCCCTGTCGCCGGACGCTATCCTCTCATTTATCAGCCTGATGATGCCTCTTGCCTTTAAGACTTCCTCATATTTGGCCTGAAGCGATCCACCTATGCCTAAAGGCGCCTGGCACGGTTCGGCAGGACATTGGTCCGTATTTCCACCGGGGGCAAGAGGCCGCTCAGCATCGGCAGGGGCCGCCGGCGCATCAGCGCCGGGAGTGCGCTGCAGTCTTTGCAGCCCGGCTCCCTGGCTTCCTTGTATATTTGAAGTTTCGCCGGCCATAACCTTTACCATCCCCCTCTTATACGATTATCGCAAAACCCGGAGCAGAATTTCGTCAAGCGGTCTTTTCTCTTATCACCAGCGCTCTGATCTTTTGAAGCGCCTGCTCTTCGAATGAATCCTGAGGCACATATCTCAAAAGAGCGTTGATCTTTGACTCCAATATGGCTTTATATATGGAACCGCCGATACTTTCCGCCTTGCTTTTTATCAATTTAAGGCTTTCTTCATCAGGACTTTGCCCGCCTTCCTGGGCCGATCTCAAAAGCATTTGTTCTATCCTGCCGATCCAATCCTGTTCGCTGAGATCAAACACTTCTTTCTCGCTTGGCTCAAGCCCCGCCTTGTCCAATTCATTCATCACCCTGCACAGATCACCGGAAAAGAACCTTGGGGAAGACACCCTGTCCCTCCAGTAAGAATAAAAGGCCCTTCGCATGACATCGGCAGCCCTAAACTGTCTTACCTCCTGGAGTGGCTTCCCGTCGCGGCCCACCGATATCTTGACCGTTCTTATCGGCTCTGCGCTCGAAAGAACAGAAAGGTATGACCTCTTTTCGGCTTCTTCTTTTAGTTTATCAAACCTGTCAAAATCCTGGTCGGTAAGGCGCCTTCCGTTAACGACCACTGAATTATGCTGTCTGACCCTTTCTACAATGGTATCAAGTGTGGACCTTCTATATCTTTCGGTCCCCATTACTGAAGGCAGGATACCGATCCTTGTTTGCTCGTATAAGGGAAGTTCTTCGCTGAGATTGGCTAGGATCACATCAAAAGCCCTCTTTACATGGCCGGATGCCCCTGCTTCGGCAAGCACGGCCGCAAGACTCTCTCCAAGCATTTCTTCCGACCCCGCCTTGTCCCTGGCTTTTACCGCCAATTCCCATAGCAGTTCCGTTTCTGCCCTCAGATCAACCTTTCCTTTTGTCCTGTTAAATATGAGTCCCAATATATACGAGAACTCCGGTTTGGTCAAGGAATACAGTTTGTGCTCAACCAGGTGAGTGACCCGACTGCCTAATTCGGCAGGGGCCCTGTCAATATAACCTGCCATGGGAGGGCGGCCTTCAGAAGCGTTCTGCCCCAGTATAAGCTTGGAAAAATCGCCTCCGAGCATGAGCTCTAACGGGTCAAGATCCTCTGTGTTTTTCCACGGGAACATGGCCGAATACAGCGATAAGCCGACATTTTTCCAGACAGCATTCACAACAATATCATCCGGGTCGGAGGCATCGCAGGCAAGCTCGACCGCCACATAATGCCCGGAGGCCTTCTCATCTGCCGTGTGGCAGCTGCCGCAACTGCTCTCTATAACACCGGGCGCCACTATATATTCCACGCTATCAACGGGAACTCCCAGCGCCGAGGCGGATGCCTCGGCGATCTGGACAATGTCCGATTTTGAACCGTCCGGCTTTGGGTTTAACTCGGCCCTGTCTTTTATCAAGAAACAAAATCTCCGGATCCCCGGTATTTTGCCTTCGCGCTGTTTATCATTCGCCATGACAAGGAGATCGTTAAGAGAAGAAACAACGGTGGAAGTGTCCCTGTTCATGCTTCCGATAAGCCCGTGCGTCCTAAGCACCTGCTCGGCCCTCTGCACCATAGGCCCCACATGCTCCTTCTTGTAGGCGGCAAGGGCGGCACGATACCTGTTTTGGGAATCAATAAGGGTTCTTTGTCCTGTAGGATCCAATAGTATTTCTAGTATTAAGCTCTTTTGAGCCTCAGTAAGGTTCAAACCCGGTATCCCCGCAAGCTTTTGAAGAAATCCTTCTTTATCTTCTTTTATCTCATCATAAAACTTTGGCCTGAGCACGCCCCTGTCATCTATGTACCCGCTGTCCCTCAACCATCCCCATATCCTCTTTGCATCTTCCCCTCCAACCCCTTCCACCTCAAGGTATCCCGCCAGCACTACTTTTAAATACTCTTCTCTAAACACCTGGTATTGCGGCGTCTTGCTTAACTCTATATTGATAACCCAGTAGCTTTCGCTCCTCTCCAGCGCGTTTGCCCTAGCCTCCATTACTATGTCCAAAAATGCATATATAGCATCCCTTGCCGCCGGCGTCTTCCCAGGAAATGCCGCAACAAGACCCCTTTGCACCCGCTCAAAAAATGCTTCATCATTTATGATGCCCAGCAGCTCCTTAGTGTGCATCTTTTCCCTTATCCCCTCCGGAAGCATAGAACGGATAAGCCCTATGATCTTTCTGTCCTCCGTCCTCATCATTCTCATCTTCTCCTCCAGGGCTTTGTCCAGATTGATCTTTAGATATCCATCCACATCTCTGCTGAGCCCTCTCAGCCTCTCGGCCATCTTCTGATTCGCTCCTTCCTGATATATGTACTCACCGTTGTTCTCCCCCAGTCTTGTCCTACCCTGCGTCAATAGTTCCAGAACTCCATCAAATAAAAAGAATTCTCTTTCCTGGGTCATCGCCATGTTCCTGCTTATCTGCTTCCGGATATCATAAAACCTTTCCAGCCTTGCCCTGTCTTTTTCCCCAAGCAGCTTCTCGTACTCCTCCCATCCTTTACCAGAACCCTTGAACTCTTCTTCCACCAGCCTCACAAATGCCGCGTCTTCCAGGCTTATCATATATTTGCAGGAGCTTTCGTGATCGCTAAGGTTTATCCTGTACAATGTGTGGCTATTTCCGTCCGAAGTAACTACATCTATTGAGGGAACCTCGTTCAACATTGACCCCAGCACCTGCGCACTTATTGCAACATCAAAGTTGGGCGCTTTCCCTGCCAGCAGTCTTTCCCTTAGTTGGCTTTGAGGAAGTTCCCGCGCCGATACCTTCCCGTCCTGATTGGGGTCCCTGAACCTGAGTTCGCGCCCCCCGTACACTATGGTGATGTATTCCCCCATACAACCCCCCTCTATACATATATCGACAAAAATTGGCCTGTATTTCTTATTGGATAAGACAAAGATTAGAGATAAAGATCACTGCATAGTATGCCCAAATCTAACAGCGTCCCTGAGAGGGACCCTTTGTCCGGGCCGGCCAAAAGGCACCACAAATTCATCACGAGATCCTTTTGCACATAGACCGAGCACTATGCCAAAAATATTCTGGACAGGCAGAAACCCCCAGTGGCGGCTGTCGCTGGAAGTGTGCCGATTGTCTCCCATCACAAAATAGCTGCCAAAAGGAACTATCCCTTGTTCTGTTTCATCTCCGGCTATGCCGCAAACTCGTTTTATCTCCGCTAAATGGCTGTTGGGGTTCCAAAAAGCAATAATATCGCCTCTGCGCGGATATTCCGGGTCAAATCTGCCTCCCAGATACATCCTCTCGAGGCACCACACCCTGTCTTCCTCTTTAAGAACCGGGAACATGGAATTGTGAACAACTGAACCCACAAAAAACCTTGGGAACGATTTGGTAATGAGCCTCTGCACAATGAGTTCCGGAGTGGTCAGATCTTTCAATCCAGGAATATAGCGCAACTCTCTGTCGCCAGAGCCGGACACGGCAAATTCCATTGCAAATCTGCCCATCGGTGTTCTCATAAAGCGAGGTAAAAATTTTTCCAATTTGCCTCGCCTGCTCCCAAGTAAGGACTTCAGTCTTACACCGTGCATTGTTTGGCTTTATATCGGCAGGAAGCAAAAGAAATTTCAGGTTGTGTCTGAGCGGGAAAAGATCGGCTGGCGCTTTACATGCGCCCAAATTGCGCCCGCAGCGCTTGGATATTGCGTCTGTCGGCCAGCGCACCGTCTCTCTGCCCGGACAGGCGCTTTCTTTGGGCATACATGGTTTCAAGCTGCCTTTCCGCAAGAACCCTGCTGGCATGCATAATGACCCTTGGTGGGATATCCATAGTTGCAGCTGCTTTTTCGGCCACTTCAGAATTAAGGGAATTACATGTCCCAAACCCGTTTATCTTTGACAAATGATTCATCAAAATCCCTGCATCACTGGAGGGATCCAACCCTTTGCCCCCCGCTCCCAGAATACGCTTAAGGACCGAGATAACATTTTCATGAATATAATCGATCAGGTCTTTGTCCGCAAGGTTTGTAGGGTCAAGGAGTCTTTGCCCATTATCCGTCTTTATCCACCATTCCACCGACTTAGTTGTCCCAGCCTGGGTTTTTACCCGTACTATGTTCACCCTGCCCCTGGTCACGGGGGCGTCGCTCAGAACACCGCAATCAATAAACATTGGGGAAGTCATTTCATGTTCTTCCAGAACACTCAAAACCTGGTCCGCCGCCTCCAAAAAAGAGCCCGGAACCGGCCCCTGCAATTTACCTTCGCTTATCAGCCTAACCATAAAAGGTTTAAGCGTCTTTTCGTAAAAAAGCGCGGCATTCCTATTATAGTTGGGATCAGAAGGTTTTATCTCAATCCCGTCTATGAACAAGGCCGGCCTGCCGTCAAGAGATTTGACGGAAACCTGGGCCAAAGGCAAAGGAACTGGGACTGACCTGAGCATCTCTGCCGCTCTCTGGACCTGCGGTATCAAAGATCCGGTCAAAGAAACGGCATTAATGCTGTTGACAGGCCAGGTGCCGCGGTATGAGGAAGAAAGCTGTTTTGAAAGAAGGTCCATAATAACTCCCGCATCCCTAACAAACCTGCCGGCATTTGAACCCTCCGCCAATCCTCCAAGCCTGACAAATTCCTCGTATGTTTTTGCCTCTGCACATCCCAGGGAAAGGTTTTTGGCAAGCCCGGCGCCTTCAAGAACGCGGAATATTGGGACAAGGACATTGCGGTACAGCAGAAAGATCTCTTCTCCAAAGCCTTCTGCGGCTTTTCCTCCCCTAAAGATCTCTTCTCCCTTTTCGCCCATGGTAACTACTATTTCACTATGAATTTTCCCGTCCGGACCTTTTTTCTTTTCCCTGACTATGTTCAATTTGGCTCCCGCCATTAATTGCGAAACGTTAAAGAGCAGTGAACTGACGGACGACATCGAACTTCTGACCCCTTCGATATTGCGGTCTATCGCTGCCAGGTTTTGTTCGGCAGCCGTTATGTTCTTAGCCGTAACAGCAAGCGCATTATCACAAGCCTTTATTTGGATACTCTTTAACAAAGCCTGATGCTTCGCATCCGCCCACTTGACATCGTCCGGTGTCTGCAGATAAGCCGCCCAGGATGAGTACTCGGGCTCGTCCTTTGTGGAAAGATTTTTAGAAATGAACTCGTTAATAATTCTTCTCTGTTCGGCCCGTCTTTTTTGCTCTTGGGGAGTAGTATAATTTCTCATGCCCTTTTGCGCAAAATACCGTTCCGGCGGTATGGTAAAGCCCGCAACTTTGCCATTCTCTATCTTCAAAAGCGAGGGATCGTTAAAGTAAATAGCCGCAAGATTGATGGGGATGATCTCTCCACGGTCGATCTTCCCTGTATAACTCTGGATGGTCTGTGTTTTATATATGTGCGGTAGACAGCGCCTAAAAACCCCCCGGCCATTGTCCCTCCTGGGGTCGCTGTGCTGTTTCTTTAAAAGATACAGCCAGTTCGGCAGGCGCTCGTTCAGCCATTTTTCCACAGCCGCCTGGTTTGGGAATTTGCCGCTCAGCCTCGCCCTTTCAAAAGCCTCATCAATTATGCTCAGATCGCTTGGGAACCTTATGTACCCCTTGGAACCGTACATTGGCAGAAGGCGTCCGTCATCCGACATGTCAATGTCCACCGCAAAACTGTCCTGGGCCGTGGAGAACATAAGCCTGTTGGCTATCTGGATCTGCCTTGCAGGCACATTTCTGGTATTAAAGAATTGATCCAATCCGGCAGTAACCTTTTGGCCATAACTTCCCCCTGTAATCCACCCGGAAAAAACAAGGCCGGCGGCCCTTCTTTTTGCGTTATTTTGCTCTTCCGCTGCCTCCCTGGCAAACCCGTCAAGCATCCTGTTCTGCTGAACGCCCAGGTATATTAAAGCCAGTTCTGCCGTTACCACTCCCCATGCAAGGGTGCCAACTGCCAAAGCCCCCGCGGCGGCCGCCGTTGAAGCGCCGGCCGATGCCCCGAACAATCCTTTAAGCCCCAGCAGCGACGCCCCCTGTCTTACTGCCCAGATGGCGGCAGCATTACCGGACAGGGCAACCGTGCTTTCCACGAACAGGTTTGCAGCCTGTACCCTCTCAAGAAGTATGGGATCATCTTCATAAACAGAAAGGTCCACGTTAGCCAGAGGGAAAAGAAAGTCTGCGACAGCCCTTCCCGCTATCTCGCTCGGGTCCCAGGCGCGTTTCATTTCTGCAAGGGTAAGAAGGATTTCGCCCTGGGGCATATGGCTCAAAAACTCAAAGGAATCATAAAGCCATCCCGCGCCTTCTTTTCCCGCCTTGGCCGCGGCAAGTCCCAAACCCAAGCCTATCGCGGAGCGCAGCCAGGGGATCGGTATCATCCTTGCGGCAGCCGCAGTAGACAATGCCCCCGTACCTGCCTTAAATAACCCGAACTCTGCAATGAACTGGTTGGCCGATCTTTCGTCTGTTATTCCCCTGAAAGCCCCCATTCCAAAAACAAAATCTCCTGAAAGGTGCCCCAATCCGAATAACTCTGCCGTTTTCTGCTGGAATGTAAAGATCGAAACTCCGGTTATGTTATGCTTGGCATCCATTTTAATTGAAGACCAGACACCTTCCCGTTCGACATTGCCCGTAACCAGCCTGGTGAGCAGGTCAATGGCTCCTGCCACAGCCACAAAGGTGATCGCAGTCCCCGCAAATTCCGCCGACATTCTGGCCAGCTGTTCCGGAGCACCGGTAGCATTGGACCAGGACCTGGATATGCTATCGTAAACAAAAAGGCCCTGGCTGTTGCGCTTGTATATCCTGCCTCCGCTCTCGAACAAACTGACATTATCGTTGTTGGATACTTCTCTCTGGGTCCCGTCCTGGGCTATTTTTATCCCGAGTTCACTTGCCCTTAGTTCGGTCCTGACAGCTTCAAATCCGACCTCCGGCAACTCTCCCGAAGACTCCACCACTCTTCCAAGCATTCCGTTTGGCAGGAACAATAAAGACACCACCCCGTCAGGAGAAGTAAGATATCCTCTGCCTGCAGAAGCAGCGGAGGCTTCCCCCGGTCTTGCCGCAGCGGCTTCTGGGGCCGATGCCACAACAGAAGGCGCCGCCGGCACGGGAGTCCTTGGCATTATCCCCCTGTTTGACAACACTTTTTGCGCTTCTTCTACCTGAGCCGCAAGAGCATGCATGTCAGCTTCGCTCAGTTTTGCCGCGTCAGCACCAGCCCTGAGCGCGATCTCGATCCCTTCGTGAGTAAGAGCGGCCTCAACCGGTTTGAAAGAAATGAATAGTGAAATGAAACTTTGCCATGCAGCCTGCGTTCTCGTCATCCGGCCTTCCGGCACAGTTCCCGGCCTGACATAAATAACATTGCTTTCCGGGTGATACACAGCATCTCCTCCTGCTCTCCACCACACGGGATGCTCTACCACCCTTATTGTTATCTCGCCATCCAGTATTTTTTTTGCAGTAACTGCATCAACAAGGCCTCGGTCGCGCAGATTTTCTACGGTCCTTTCTACTGCCGTTCTTTCTGCAGCGTTCATATCCCTGGAATGGTCCGATATGACAGCCATTTGCTCCGGAGCCACGGGACCAGCCTGTCCTGCACCTCCTCTGTCAGGATCGATATCTATTCCAGCTCTTTCCGAAGCGGCCAGAGCTGCCTCATTCTCGCTACCTCCTGCCCGTAAAGCAGGCGAATCTGCCGCTGCAGAACGGATCTCTATTCTGAGCCTTGAAAGATTGTAAAATCGTTCCCAGGGCTTAGAAAAGGCCCCTTGCGGAAAGACCGCGTTAAATATTTCTATTCGAAGGTTTTGCATCATCAGTTCAAAGGATTCTGCCACTCTGGCGCGGAAGATATCTCTTCCATCCGCGCCTTCCGGCATTGCGGTATTTTCCAACTCCGCTTGGATCCTAGAGACCCTTTCTCTGTGAGCAGAATAATTGCGCATAAAGAGTTCCGTCATCCTGGCGCTCCATAGTCCCATTCCTCCAACCTTTACCGCGGCATCGTAAAATCCGGCATCATTTCCTTTTCTTGCCGAAAAGACATCGCAAAGCCGCTCAGAAAGCCGCTCCAGAGCCTGGGACCTTGTCAGGCCGTCCAGGCCGGAAAGGTCAACAATATCCGCCCCGGTAAGTCTTTTAAGAGCAGTTTCTAAGGATCTCCTCTGTGCTTCCTCCAATTGCTGGCCTTTCAATATCCCGGCGGAATCAAGCAGGGCCGAGCAAGTATTCTCAAGCAAGATGTTTATCATCACATTGCCTTTTGTTATTTCCCCGAACATCTGATGATATACTGTTTCGATCTGCCTTGCGGCATCAGCAAAAAAGTTCGTCCGCTCTATCTCTGTCTGGGCTTCCCGACGGGCAATTTCCAGAGCATCGTTTATAGCCTGCCTAAAGTTCAATTCCACATCAGAGACGTCAACAACACCGCCTAACCTAGAGATCTCTGCTCTAAGATTTTCCCTGTACTCCGGGTCCAGATGCCTGAAAACAGGATCGTCAAGGCTTGCATATACCCGTGAAGAACCCGGATCTGCCTGTCTTGCTGCTCTTTCAACTTTCTGGGTGGTAAGCCTTTCTGTCGTGTCCTGTTCGCTGACCATGACATGCAAACCGCCGCTTCTTACCGCCTCTTCGGTCAGCACTATATTGTCAAGAAGAAGAGCTACTTTTGCCCTGTCATGTATGGGGATATCCGTGCCTCTGCCAGCAGTAGTTGCAAGCAGGATGGACAGCCCTTCTCCCGCTGCCCTGACGAGCATCGGGCCTTCTTTCCCTACATTTTCGGCAGTAAGGGTCCTTATTCTGGAAAGCAAATCGTTAAGTTTTATACGCTCACCCGGATCCGTTGCGGAAGCCAGTCTGCGTCTGGCTTCCGCCTCGATCATCCCCCTAAGCAGCTCAACCTCCTCAATTGAAGCCGCGTGTACCAAAACCGGACGCCCCGCACCTCCGCCGCGCAGGGCCAGAGCTTCTTCTACCGCATCAACAGCTATTCTCGCAAGCTTTTGGTCCCTGTTCGCATAGAGCAGCTGCGGCTGTCTTCTTACAAGAGCTACGGCTTCCGCTCCAAAAGGCGCAAATTCGCCGGTGATTTGAACCAGCAGGTCTTCGACAAGCGCCCTGACTTCCTGGCTTTCGCAGGCATGATCTACCAGTTTGATCTTTGTTCTTTCCGCCGGTTCTGTAAGCGCAGAATCTCTAACATAATCCAGCGCCTGCCTCATGCCAGCAGGATCATTAAGATCAACCGTCAACTGGGGTCTTCCTGCCGCTTCAAGAGCAAATCTTTGGGATACATTGTCGTAAGTAATGTTAACCTGGGGGATATGATTCGGCACGATCACGAGACCAAAACCAAAGTCCAGATACTGATTTGCAATAAGCTGCCAATCCTCGCGCATCGTCCCGGAATATCCTATGACCTGCCCTTGATCAGCCTTTGAATACAACCTCATGAACTGGGAAAAGGTGATCGTGCCAAGCGTCCCGGAGCAAGAGGGAACTTTTAATCCGAACACGGTCCTTATAGCTTCATCTATTCCTCCCTCCCATCTGTGGCCTCTCATATAAAAGCCCTCGGAATTGATTATGACTATCTCACCGTTTACAATATCAAAATTGTACTGAAGCGTGAGGTTCCTTGGATGGTTCGGATCTGCTGTTATTGCCTCTCTTTCGGCCCGCATTTGAACAGCCAGGATAAGCCGCTCTATTCTCCTCTGCTCCGCGGGGTACTCGTCCGAGCCTACTTCTCCCCTTATGAACTCTTCGCCTTGCGGAAGCAGCCTCAGCGTATCAGGGTCAAAATGCGTCCCGCTTTGCATCCGGCCCAGTCTTAGAAGGGAATCCTGCCATTGTTTCTGGGCGCGCGCATCCGCCGCCCTTGCGGCTATCGGGTTGCCGGCGCCGTTGAGACCGCCTGATATGTAGTAGCTTGTGAGCGCCATTTCTATGAGTTTCTGGTCTGCTTCATCAATGATCAGGACTTGTCTTTCTATTTCTCCCGGAGCAAATTCCCCTGAGATCGTATCAAACACTAACTGGTCGGCTCCGACAACGATATTGCATCTGTATGCCGCGCTTTTTTCTTCAATTCCCATCCCACTCCTTATGACCCCTATGCTCAGACCAAATCTCTTGGCTCTTTCAACCCATTCCTCGACCAACGCATCATTAGCGGTTATAACATGGACCTTTTGCCCTCTCGCGGCCCTTTCCATGGCAGCAAGGATGCCTATCTCAGTTTTTCCCTGACCGCACCCGATATTAAGGAGCATGTTACCGCCCTGCGCAATGGCTTCAAGAGCAGCCATCTGGTTGGGATGCAGAAGGAATCTGGCCCCGGATTTAGTTGTGTATCCAGCACTATCAACAAGCCCCTGCCACCTGGCGCTTACTTCAGGGGCTATATCAAGAGCTTCCCCCGCAAGTACAGTCATTTCCGGAGCGACGGACAAGACTGCTGACGGCATGTTGGCAAGGCTTACAGGATTTGTTTGAGCTTCGCGGATAAGAGTGTCGAGCTGCCGGGCCCTGAATTGATCGGCCGGGTCCAAAAAACTCTCGGGGAGCAGAAGAACTACCTCTCCCATATCAAAATCCACAAGCCCGCTCGGTCTTCTTATCATAAAGGAGGGCATTGCAACATCAGAGGTCACTCTTATCTCTGCGACACGCAGTCTTGCCTGCTCACCTTCAACATTCACCGTTAATCTTAGTCCCGTTCCGTCTGCAAGTGCCAGCAAAGGATTGGAGGAAGAATTGAACGCCCCAAGCACCAGGCTCCTAAGTTCTAGGTTGCCAGCAAGACTGCCCTGTCCTGCCGGGGCAACAAAACCAGATTCACTGACAAGCACAGCAGCCCTGGTGCTGGTGTTGTCAAAAAGCACCGCCCCAGCATTAAGTTTGTTAAGTTGCCGAGCAAATTCTGCCTCGGGATCCGAAGAAGCCGACACCCCATCCTCTCTCATCCAGACCGACAACCTCAATGCCTGCCTTCTGCTGTCAGCCCGGTCAGCGGCGCTTGAAACACCGAGCATTGCCAGATTAAAAGGATAATCTATCAAATAGTTATATCCCCTTGCTGCAGACGCGCCAAGTCTTCTTGCCCAGTTGCTTTCGGGCTCGGCCCTCAAAAAGAACTCTTCTCCGGTACCCCACGGATCAAGGACCGCCCTTACGCCCATTATCAATGGCTGGACCTCTTCACCGTTCAAATAAACCCTTGCTCTTGTCACCCTGTTGTCAAACAGTCCTCCAAAGGCTCTTCTTTCCCAGCCCACGGGCAGCATTTTCACAAGCTTACCCGCTCCCGGAACATTTGCAAGTATCTTGAACAGTTCGGTCGCGGGCTGCAGGGTCCTTCCCCAGATGCTGTTCCAGCCGCCCCTTACCGCAAAATAATTGATGGCCCACGCCATCGCAAGTGCGATGCCGTAGTGCCCGTCTTCGGCCTCTTTTACCGCCTGCCTGTACCACAAAGGGGCAAATCTGGGAAAAAGTGCCAGCGCCGCCGCCGTATGCTTTACGCTCCTTCCGGTTTCGTCCCATGACTTATCTCCAAACATAGAGTGCATTACGCTGCGTATAGAGCTTACCGGCAGACCGACAAAAATAAAGAAAGGCATAAGTACCCGCAAATAGATCTGCTGCGACAAAAATTCTCCGGGGACTGCTCCGGGATTTGACATAAGGTCTTTTACTGCGCGGATGCCGACTGCAAGAGCCGCTCCCAACGGAGTGGCTCTTTCTTCCTCTGTGAGGTTATTTGCTATGGCCTCCAAAAAACCGAGATCAAGGTTCATATAAGAAGCAAAACCAGTGCCGCCTGCACCCGAAGCTGAGGCCGAGAACGGATCTCCCACCGTCAGGTCATCACCCGAAACAAGCAGTTCGCTCAATTCTATAAGAAGCGCATATTCGGGAGAACCGGCTTTTATATCAATAACATTCCCGCCTTTGTTGCCGGCTATAAGCCCCTTGATCCTTGAGAGTATAACCCCTATCCTTTTCTTTTTTTCTCCTTCGAACTGCCTTTCTATCTGCTGCAAGAGTTTTTCAAGGATCTTGAGATCGAATACGGTAAGGCTCTTTTTTTCAGCATCCGTAAGGGTCCCCGCCAAAAATCTGTTATAGTAATCGTTATCAAGGTCCTTAAACTCTCCGTAATACTCCATGCACAGCCCCTTGATCTGCATCCTGACCTCAAGCGAGGGGTCCTGCCCAAGCCCAACTATCGACAGCATTGCCCTGCCGAAAAGCTCGGTGTTGGGGGTTGGATCAACAGTTCCTTCTTTTGTATCGACGATCAGGGAGATCAGCACCGAAAGGGCCTGTCTTATTTTTTCCAGTTCATTTCGCTGCTCCGGCGTCAAATTTTCATAGTCGCCCGCTCCCGGACGCAGAGAAAGAAAGCCTGTTGTTTTCCAGACATCAAAAAGCCCCACCTTTTTCAGATTTTGTTCTGCATTTCTAAGTATTTCCCTGGCATGAACAAGGTTCCTTCTTGCATTGTCCGTTAACCCTTCATAACTGACCTGAAAAAGGTATTGATTAGCATAAGCGCAAACAGTATCAACCGCACCGGCCAGTCTGCCCCAGGCAGGATCATTTGCAACATACTTGGTCAAGATCCACTTAAAAAAGTCATAGGTTATCACATCGCTGTCTATGAACGCCTGAATAGCGTCTCTTTCGGCAAGTTTTGGCAATAGTTCTGCAGCACAGGCGCTTCTTTGCTCCTCGGTTAGTCCCGCGCGCTGCTGGGCGGTGCCGCGCAGCCTTTCTATATCAGCATTTAGCTCTGACAGCCTCTGTGCAAGAGTGTTATCCCTGGTATAAAGCCTTTTTAACTCTATCATCTGCGCGTCCGCCGGCTTACCCGGTATTGCAGCCGCCATTGTTGGATAAACGGCATACCATGCCTTATTGGTATCCTGCGCGGAAGAGGCGTTCATCTCCAACATCCACAGCAGGGCCTGCACCCCTTCGTTGTCCGGGGCCGCGCTCCTCAAGGCTGAGATATCTATCCTTGCCCCCTGGTTGGTTGCAGCGAATTCTTTAAGCCTTGCCGCCTGCAGTACTGTCATCCCGGGATTGTCGGAAGTTATGCTTAGGATCAGGATTTGCAGCTTTTGCCCCAGAGGGTCTGACGAAAGATCCCCGGCAAACCGCACAAGTATCTCGCGCTCCTCAGGAGATATGTAAGCTCTGTTCATTGTCAGGTCAGAGCCCGCTATCCTCAATAAAAGCGACTTTAGTGCGGGGTGCGATTTTTCTGCGGAAGAGGTCAAAAACTTCACCAGCTCCGGATCATCTTTCATATTGTAGTGGACATAGGGAACACTGTTGCTTGACAGCCTGTCTGCTATGATCCCAAGATGCGCGCTTGTAAAAAAGTCGGGGGTGTCCCCACCCTCAGCCAAGCCGGGGAGCTGTATACCGGATGTCCTTAGTCCGTTAAGATAATATGCGACCGGCGTCCGGGATGAAGCCCCCATAGGGTCCAAAACTATCCTTCTTGACCCCGGAACGAACGCAGGCTCGACAAGTATCTGTATGCCTTCGGTCTTTGGAAGGTCCGCGGCCCTTCCGGAATAGATATTAACGCAGACTCTGCTTTGTGATGCTAAGGCCCCGGGAAATCGCAGAGCTTTTATACCTTCCGGGTCTATCTCGACTTTGCCGCACATGGACAGAAGGCGTTCAATCTCTTCGGCGCTGCACGGCTTTTCTGCCGCAAATAATTTATCGTGCATCATCGACAAAAATGCCTTTTGCGACGGCGAAGTGAACTTAGTCCTTAAATAGGCTATGGCATAGTAAACAGTCCCGTTGACATTATCAGGCACCCACTGGCGGATGGCAGAACCCAGCCTTGTGCCTCCCACCAGGCTCTCAAGCGGGACTATCCTGAAATTCCCGGTCTGGGATGCATGCACAGAGGAAAGGTCTTTGTCCTCCTGATCGCCCCATTGAAAGGACAGCTCCATAATACCGTCCGGGTCCTGCGCAAGGTCCTTAACAGTATCTTCAAAAGGCTTGGGGCTGCCGTTCCTTCTGGTAAAACTGTACATTGCAGCCGCTGTTGCCTCGTCCATACGCCCGTCTGCCGGATGAGTTTCGGCAAGATATGGCTGGTTGGTAGCGGGATTCACCGTTTCCTGCAACAGCCTCTGGGCCCTAGCAACCCTTTCCCTGCGGGTGTCAGAACGCCGCGGAGAACCAAAAACCAATACGGGAGAGCTCATCTCCCCTCTTGCCGACCAGGATGAAGGGACAGAAAAAGAAACGGCATCCGATGATCTCAGTTTTTGTACCAGTTCGGCGGTCTCTTTTTCACCCAGCAGCTGCCTGTTGGCCTGGGCGTAAGCTATAGCCTCATTAATTTTTCCTTCCCCTATCAGGGTATTGAGCCTCTTTTCTATCCTGATCCTGCTTATTATCCTGTCGGGGTCCGCGCCGGCTTTTTTGAGCAGTTCATATACTGCGCCGCCGTTCTTTTCGTCAAGAATATATTCTATTGCCTCATCATATTTGCCGGCCTTGAGCAGTTCGTTTATTCTTTTGTCAACATCAAAGAGCTCGAGCCTGACCTCAAAGTGCTCTATCATCTCCGCGATCTTATCCGGGGCTATCTTTGCCTTTTCAAAAAGTTCTTTTGTGGCCGTTGATCTAAATATTTCGAGGATCCTTCTTATAAGCTCTTTTGCTCCGCCTGCTCCTTCGATCTTTCCTTCTTTTGCCAGTTCGCTTGCCTGGGTTTCAAGCCTTTTGAGTTCCGAATTAAGACGGTCAAGCTGTTCCTGGGTCTCGATCCCTTCGGCCAGTTTGGCCGCATCGATCCCAACGCCTCCCAATAAAGCCGCCATAGATGCATCGCCGCGCAAACTTGCGGCAAGCGCCTTTGCACCGGCAAAGTCACCATTCCTGGCAAGCCTTGTTATCTGCGAAAGAGCGGCTTTCCCCCTTGCAAATAAGCGGTGGACCGCCAGCAGTTCTGCCTGACCGTCTCCTGCTCTGCCAAGTGTTTGCTCGGCCTCCTTTAGGGCCGCAGCATCTATCTGCTCGAGCAGCGGCTCTCTTGCCTGATCCGGCATTGCGGCAATAAGGTCCTGGCTGACGGAATAGTATACATAGACCTTGAACTGCATTTCCTGGTCCTGAGTCTGAGGAGCAAGGAATTCCCTGGCGTAGCGGTTTGAATTGAACGTTGTCAGGACCCTGGCCCTTGCCTGGGGATCGTCCCAGACGGCGCGGAACCTTTTCTCGACAAACTCCTGGCCCCACTGCTTTATCGCTGCGTCTATCGTGGCCGAGATCTGGGAATTGAAAAAGTGCCCGAGGTATCTCTTTTGCGCGCTTCCGAGTTCCGGCGAAGGCCCTGAGGAGGAGCCTTCGTCTTCAAAAGGCCTGGTCTGAGGAAGTTCGGCCGTTGATCTTGGCCCTGTGGTTGTTGAAGAAGAGATATCGGCAGGGCCAAGCCTTACCGCTCCTCCTTCGGGCCTTAATTCTGAGACCCCCATGCAGCGACCCCCCTGTACCTATGTATCGTCAAAATCTCAGGCTCGCTTCATCTTCTTCTGTCCAGTTCCTGGACCTTGGAGTGAACATCAAAAAGAGTCCTGCCTGAGGAAATGGTTTGAGACCTTAATCCGGCTTCCACACGGGCCCCAAAATCCTCCTGAACAAAATTTTGTTTTGGCCTGCTTCTCATAAATTCTACGGCCGCAAGAGGCCCCGTGACCTGGACTTCGGGAGCGATAGAGCTCAAAGCGACCAACTTGACATGGAACAGCATAGAATAGATGCTGTCTGCTATCCTGAAGGCCTCGCGCCTTAATTCCGACAAGGCGGGCCCGGAGGCAGAAGCTCCGGCCTTTCTGTTCAAGTACCTAAGGACCCGTTCGGCAATTTCCGCTTCCTCTAAGGAGAACAGTTCTTCGTCCAGTATCCTGGAATCGTCATAAGCGTTCAACTCGTTCAACAGCCTTGTAAGAGAGACCAGCCTCATCCTGGGGCTTTTGACGGGATCATTCCAGGTCCTGTAGAACGCGTTGCGGATTATGTCCAGATATTTTGCGCCGTCATAGGTTTTGTCGCTCATGATGAGGTAGTTAAAAGCGTCTCTCTGTACTGCTGTGATCCTGTCCCTGTACCGGGCTATCTCTTCCGAGGAAAAACCAAAGGCAAGAAGAGCGGCATTGTCCTCAAGCGCACCGGAAATGCGCGATCCGTCCGCTCTCAGGTTTTCGAGAACCGTTCTCATTGCGCTGTTTTCGGCGAACCGTCCGTCAAACAGGCACACCTGCCTGCTGGTCCTTTCCATAGTCTCTTCTAACACTTTTGCCATTATTGCCCTGTCGCTCCTTGCATCCAAAAGCCTCTTAAGAACAGCGTCAAAACACCTTGAGAGGCACTGGAGCTCCGATTCTCCTTCTTTCTTCTGCGAAAGGGCTTCTGTTCTGGCCTGCAATATCAGGCTGTGTAGAGCCTCAAGAGCTTTTATCGCATCCCGTCCGGTTTTTGAAGGGACCAGCTGGCGTACTGCCCGCACAAGAATATGGTCGTTCAACAGATCGGTCCTGGACAGGTCAAACACTCTTCTTGTCCTGGCATACACCGCTTCACGGTCGTCGATAAACCCGGGCCTGCCCTGCGCTCCCACCACAAGAGAGCAGAACCCCCACTGGTCAAGTTCAAAGCCTTCATAATTATCCTCGGGATTGAGCGAAAAGTAAAGCTGTTCGTTAAGTTTCCCTACCATCCCCTCTACGGACAGGCTGCTGGCAGGATCAAAGCGCACCAGGGCAAGGTAGCCCTGAGCATCTGTTGAGGCATCCAGCTGGCCCAGCAGCAGCCGGTCAACGATTATGTCCTCTTTTTTGACCGCAAAAGACAGCATCCCGTTGCCGGCCAGGTCAAGCCCCATGGCCTGCACCTGCTGCCACGCTTTTTCCACCTCTTCGCGGCTGCCAACCAGCAGTTTGAGCCCGGTAACAGGCGTTGCAAGCCCCTGTTGCCGGCGCTCGGAAACAAGTTTAAGAATAGAAGCAAGGCTCATCGGCTGCAACTGCTCGGGAGCAAGAAGCCCGTGGTCCGCAAAGACCTTTGCCGCCCGCTCCACAACAGGCCCCACAAGCTCCCTCTTGTAGGCGGCAAGGGCGGCACGATACCTGTTTTGGGAATCAATAAGGGTTCTTTGTCCTGTAGGATCCAATAGTATTTCTAGTATTAAGCTCTTTTGAGCCTCAGTAAGGTTCAAACCCG